>DNLN01000158.1:0-1363 GCA_003488465.1 Sutterella sp.
TCCGCGCCTATTCGAATCTATGATGATGACCTGCCCGACGTGCGGCAAGAAGATCCCCTACGACAAGGGCAATCCCTGGCGGCCCTTTTGCTGCGAGCGCTGCAAGATGATCGACCTCGGTCACTGGGCCGCAGGCGACTATCAGATTCAGGGAGCGCCGGGCTCGGCCGATCCGGAATTCATCGAGCAGGAGCTCGAGAGAATGCGCCGCGAGGCGCTGGAGAAGTCCAAGGATTAGCGGCCCGCTTCGGCTCCGTAAAGAAGAACGCCGTGCGCGCCCAGCTCGTGGGCCCGTTTGAGTTCGTCGCCCCCCTCCGCTCGGAAATACACCGGGATCGGATTGCCCCACGAGAGGTTCCCCGGTCTTGAGAGGACAGCAAATTGCGCTCCTTCCCGGGCGGCCTCACGCACGCCGTCAATGTCCTCGACCGCCGCGCCCCGCATGCCTGCGATCTCAGGCGCTTCTGCGTCCCTGTCCGAAGCGCTTAGCACGTCCGGCAGATCGAGCCAGCGCACCATCTGCTCGACGCGCGGCAGCAGTCTGATGCCCGCCGGAACCTGCCCGATCCGAAACCAGGCAAAGCGCTGCCCCTCCCGCGCAATGAGTTCCCCCTCAAATGAGAAAATCCGGTAGATGAAGAGCCGCACGTACGCATGCGGATAGTCGTTCTCGATGCTCACCCAAGGAGCGCACTCGCTGATGCGGATTCCGAGCTCTTCGAAAAACTCGCGCTTCAGGCACTCAAGCGAGCTTTCGCCGGCCTCAAGCTTGCCTCCGGGAAGTTCCCACCAGCCGGCGTAGGGCTTGCCCGCCGGGCGCGAGCCAAGAAGAAATCTGCTGCGGGCGCGATCGACAATCAGGCCGCAGGAGACGAGCGTGACGGGACGCGTCACTGCGTTTTCAGCGGCCTCGGGCCGCAAGAGCCGCCCGACCGGCGAAGTTCCGCGCGAACTGCACGGCAACGCGCCCGCTTCTGCCGCCCCTCTGGATGGCAAACTGGGTCGCCTCAAGGCGCGTGTTCTCCTCGTCGATGAGATCGGCTGGCGTTCCGAGCGCCTCAAGCGTGCCGCGCACAACGGCAAGGTATTCGTCCTGCGTGAAGGGATAGAAGGAGAGCCAGAGGCCGAAGCGCTCGGCAAGCGAGAGCTTTTCCTCAAGAAGTTCCCCGGGATGGAGCTCGCCCTCGCTGTCAAGCCTTGCGCCCTCGTTGTCGGTCACGGGCTCGGGCATCAGATGACGGCGGTTGCTCGTTGCATAGATGACGATGTTGTCGCCGCCAGCGGCGACCGAACCGTCAAGAGCGGCCTTGAGCGCCTTGTAGCCGCCTTCGCCCAGTTCAAAGGAAAGATCGTCGCAGAACAG
>DNLN01000158.1:1421-3054 GCA_003488465.1 Sutterella sp.
ATGAACTTCTCGGGGCGTCCCGAGACGGCCTTCACGATGTCCGCAAGATCGCGCAGATCCTCCTTGGAGACTTCGATGAGGCGCAGCCCCTCGGGGTAGTAGCGCGTAAGGCACCCACGGATGAGCGAGCTCTTGCCGGTACCGCGAGCGCCGGTGAGAAGCACGTTGTTTGCGGGCAGTCCCTTCACGAACTGCTCGGTGTTGCTCACGATCTGCTCCTTTTGCGCATCCACGTGCAGGAGCCGATCCAGATCAACGGCGGCAAAGGAAGTGACTGGCTCGAGCCTGCCGACCTGCGTGCCGAAGCACACCCGGGTCACCCATCTGAACGCCGGAGCGCTCCAGTCAATGTCTCGTCCCGTTTCGGGGAGCATCGACTTGACGCGCTCGAGCACCTCGATCAGAAGCGTCTGCTCAGTATCTGTCACCTTGTCCTCTCCTTTGCCTAAAGGGCCGGCCCGTTTACTTGAGCTTGCCGTGGCAGTTCTTGAAGCGCTTGCCGGAACCGCAGGGGCAGGGGTCGTTGCGGCCGACATGGGAAAAGTCGATCGGCATCTGCTCCTCGCCCCCCTCGTCGGGAGCCTGCTCGGCGGCCTGCTGCTCGACGGCCTGCTCGGCCTCTTCGGGCATCTGGATCTGCACGTGCATCAGCACGCGGCACAGCCCCTCGCGCACCCGGTCGAGCAGGGTTTCAAACATCGAGAAGGCCTCGCGCTTGTATTCCTGCTTGGGCTGCTTCTGACCGTAGCTGCGCAGGTAGATGCCCTGGCGCAGAGCGTCAAGCGCCGTAATGTGCTGCCGCCAGGCCGTGTCGAGCACCTGCAGCAGGACGTGGCGGCCGAAGCCGACCCAGGCCTCGTGTCCGACAAGCTCCTCCTTGTGATCGGCAATGCCGTTGGCGGCCTCGATCAGCTTGGCGAGCAGATCCTCGTCGGTGAGATTGCTGTCGGCATCGAGCATCTGCTTCATCGGGATGTCGATGCCCCACTCGGCCTTGAGCGTCGAGCACAGACCGTCCAGATCCCACTGCTCCTCGACCGTGTCGGGCGGCACGCTCGCACGGAACAGATCCGTGAAGTACCCCTCGCGCAGGTCCTTGAGCATCGGGCCGACGTCGGTCGACTCGAGGATTTCGTTGCGCAGCCGGTAGATCTCCCGGCGCTGGTCGTTCTGCACGTCGTCGAACTCAAGCAGCTGCTTGCGGATGTCGTAGTTGTGGCCCTCAACCTTGCGCTGGGCGCTTTCGATCATGCGCGTGAGCATCTTGGACTCGATCGCCATGCCGGGCTCGAGCTTGAGTTTGTCGGCGATGGCGCGCATGCGGTCGCCGCCGAAGATGCGCAGCAGCTGGTCTTCCATCGACAGATAGAACACGGAGCTGCCCGGGTCGCCCTGGCGGCCGGAGCGGCCGCGCAGCTGATTGTCGATGCGGCGGGACTCATGGCGCTCGCTGCCGATGATGCGCAGACCGCCGGCGGCGACGACCTGCTCGTGCAGCTTCTGCCAGTCGGCGCGGATTTTCTCGATGCGCTCGCCCTTTTGCTCATCGGTAAGGCTCGCGTCGGCCTTGACCTCATCGATCTGCTTGTTGATGCCGCCGCCCAGCACGATGTCGGTGCCGCGGCCGGCCATG
>DNLN01000158.1:3104-7127 GCA_003488465.1 Sutterella sp.
CGGCCGGCCATGTTGGTGGCGATGGTCACAACGCCGGGGCGGCCCGCCTCCAGAATGATCTGGGCTTCGCGCTCATGCTGCTTGGCATTGAGCACGTTGTGCGGGATGCCTTCCTTGTCGAGCAGCCGAGAGAGGCGTTCGGAATTTTCGATCGAGGTCGTGCCAACGAGCACCGGCTGCTGCCGGGTGCGGCATTCCTTGATGTCCTCGACGATCGCCGCATACTTCTCCTGCTCAGTGCGGAAGACCTTGTCCTGGGCGTCCGTGCGGATCATCTTGCGGTGCGTCGGGATCACCACGGTCTCAAGGCCATAGATGTCCTGAAATTCGTAAGCCTCGGTGTCGGCCGTACCCGTCATGCCCGCGAGCTTCTTGTACATGCGGAAGAAGTTCTGGAACGTGATCGAGGCCATCGTCTGGTTTTCCTGCTGGATCTGCACGCCTTCCTTGGCCTCCACGGCCTGGTGCAGGCCGTCGGACCAGCGGCGGCCCGGCATGAGACGCCCGGTGAACTCGTCGACGATGATGACTTCGCCGTTCTGCACGACGTAGTGCTGGTCGCGGTTAAAGAGCGTGTGCGCGCGCAGCGACGCGTTCAGGTGATGCAGCAGAATGATGTTCTGGGGCGAGTAAAGGCTCGTGCCGTCCTTGATCAGGCCGCGCTCGGTGAGAATGCGCTCGATGTTCTCGTGGCCCTTTTCGGAGATGTACACCTGGTGCTGCTTCTCGTCGACCCAGTAGTCGCCGTCGCCCTTTTCATCAGCCTGGCGGGTGAGCAGCGCCGGAATGTCGTTGATCACGCGGTACAGGTCGGTGTTGTCGTCGGCGGCGCCCGAAATGATGAGCGGCGTTCTCGCCTCGTCAATCAGGATCGAGTCGACTTCGTCGACGATGGCATAGAACAGGCCCCTCTGACGGCGTGCGGCAACGTCATACTCCATGTTGTCGCGCAGATAGTCAAAGCCGAACTCGTTGTTCGTACCGTACGTGATGTCGGCCGCATAGGCGGCGATCTTCTCTTCGTTGGGCTGCTGGGAGAGAATCGTCCCGACGCTCATGCCGAGGAAGTTGTACAGGGCGCCCATCCACTTGGCGTCGCGGCTAGCAAGGTAGTCGTTCACCGTCACGACGTGGCAGCCCTTGCCGGGAAGCGCATTCAGGTACACGGCAAGCGTTGCCGTGAGCGTCTTGCCTTCGCCGGTGCGCATTTCAGCGATCTTGCCGTCATTGAGCACCATGCCGCCGATCAGCTGCACGTCAAAGTGCCGCATGCCGAGCACGCGCACGCTCGCCTCGCGCACGACGGCGAACGCCTCGGGCAGCAGCGCCTGCAGATCCTCGCCCTTTTCCAGGCGCTCGCGGAACTCCACGGTCTTGTGCTTGAGCTCTTCATCGGTGAGCTTCTGCATCTCGGGCTCAAGCGCATTGATCTTGGCGCACTTGCGACGGTATTGCTTGACGAGGCGGTCGTTGCGGCTGCCGAAAATTTTTGTCAGAACAGAATCAAACATCTCAAAATCACTAGTGTCAGAACGCCCCTGCCGAATGCAGGCGCAGGGAACACAAAAAGGGCGCGGCCCGGATCATCTGCCGGGCGCACCGAAAATAATCGGCGGATTATCGCACAGATAACTGGCCTTAGGGGATCTCAAAAGAGCGCAGTTACAGAGACTTACAGCCCGCGCGGCACCCTGCTGGCCGGGAAATTCTCGGCCTCTATAATCGCGTTAGCTCAACCGATTCGCAGTCATGAGATACGCAAGCGACAGAATCACACGAAACCGCTGGGTGCGGCCCGGTCAGGCGCTCGATCAGGACCTTGGCAAGCGCTCGTTCGGCATTGCCGAGCGGCTGCGAGCGAGCCGGCTCGTTGCCAGAGAGCTGCGGCCCGTGATGAAAAACCGCTATATCGGCGTTGATTTTTCCGATCTTGCCAATCTCCAGGTCACATCTGAAAAGGTGATCCTGTACGTGCGCACGCCGACTCAGAAGATCAAGCTGCGGCAGATTCTTCCAAGCATCCAAAACGCCGTTGCGGAAACCGGACTCGTGCAGCCCGTGGACATTGAAGTGCGGCCCACGGCATCGGTTCCGGAGCAGCCCGACACGACGCCCCGCGGCGAGCCGCGGCAGGCAACGGAACAGAACGCTGAGGAACTCGAGGCGGCCGCAGGCGAGCTATCCGATGATTCGCCGCTGAAAAGCAAACTGCTTCAGCTCGCAAGAACGCTCCGCGACAACGCGAAGCGGTAGTTACGCGAGAGACGGCAAAAGCGCCTCTTCGGCCGTCGCCATCTCCCAGGCATCCGGATCGCTCACAAGCGCACGCAGCAGCCTGTTGTTCAGACCGTGCCCGGACTTGCTTGCAGTGTATCTTGCAAGCAGCGGATGCCCCAGGACATACAGGTCGCCCATCGCATCGAGCATCTTGTGGCGAACGAACTCGGCCTCGTTGCGCAGTCCCTCGGGATTCACGATCCCCTTCTCGTCCACGGCAATGGCATTGTCAAGCGAGCCGCCCTGAATGAGCCCCATGGCGCGCAGCTTGTCAAAATCGGAGACAAAGCCGAACGTGCGGCTGCGGGCGATCTTGAGGGCGTAGTCATCGCGGGCCATGTCGAACACATCGCGCTGGGGCGTTGCATCGAGCACCGGATGATGGAAGGCGATGGAAAAGTCCACGACGAAGCCCTCATGCGGTTCAAGCTGCGCCCACTTGTCCCCGTCCTCGACACGAACGGCGCGCTTGACGCGGACAAACGGGCGAGAAGCCTGCTGCTTGACGATTCCCGCTTCGCGGACAAGGTCGACAAAGTCGCTCGCCGAACCGTCCATGATGGGAATTTCATGATCGTTGACGTCAACGACCACGTTGTCAATCCCAAGCCCGCTGAACGCGCTCATCAGATGCTCGATCGTGGAAATGAACACCTTGCCGACGTTGAGCGTTGTTGCGAGCCGCGTGTCGTTGACATTCTCCGGGCGGGCCGCAAGAACGACTGCAGGCGAGCAGTCGACCCGACGGAAGACAATCCCGGAATTTTCCGTCGCCGGGTGCAGCGTGAGCGTGATGCGCCTTCCCGAATGCAGCCCGACTCCGGACACTGAAATGTCCCGTGCTATGGTGCGCTGAACGATCGTCATGGCCCTTGTGTCCTTCTAGCGATTGAAGCTGCCGCCGTTGTTGCGCAGATACGAGGATCCGGCCCCATACGGCGCGCCCTGTGCAGCAGGCTCCTCGCGACTTACTGCCGCGGCCTGAGCCAGCCTGACCGCTTCAGCGGGCCTGCTCTGCTGGGAAAATCCCTGCTCGGCGCCCTGATACCGAGGAGCGATCGGCGCAATGAGAGCCTTGTCCTCAACCACCGGTTCATCAAGCCCCGTGGCGACAACCGTGACCCGCAGCTCATCGCTTTGCGTTTCATCAAAGGCTGTGCCGACGATCACATGGGCATCCTTGCTCACGAAATTCGTCATGGTGGACATCACCTGGCGAATTTCCGAGTGGCTCATGCTTTCCGGGGATGCCGTGATGTACACAAGCAAACCTCTCGCCCCCTGCAGATTGGCTCCCTCAAGAAGCGGACAGGCAATCGCCTTTTCAGCGGCCTCGCGGGCGCGATCCGGGCCTGAGGCCACCCCCGTTCCCATCATGGCGGTTCCGCGCTCGCTCATCACGGTGCGCAGATCCTCGAAGTCCACGTTGATGATGCCAGGCGTGTGGATGATTTCAGCAATGCCGTTACAAGCCCTGTACAGAACCTCGTCGGCAGCGGCAAAGCATTCTCGGATCGTAGCCGCCGCTCCGACCTCATCCTCAAGCTTGTCATTGAGGATGACGATCATGCTGTCGACCTGCTCCTTGAGATGGTCGATGCCAGCCTGGGCTTGACGTTGGCGGCGGGCTCCCTCGAATCCGAAGGGCTTCGTGACAACCGCCACCGTGAGAATTCCCATCTCGCGGGCGATCTTTGCAATGACAGGCGCGGCGCCTGTTCCGGTGCCGCCGCCCATGCCGGCGGT
>DNLN01000013.1 GCA_003488465.1 Sutterella sp.
TGCAGAAGGCCGAGGAAACGATTCAGAAACTTGAGGGCGAGACGCCTCAGAAGCAAGAAGAAGGAATTCCGTTCTAATGACTGGCGAACTCAATTTTGAGCAGTGGTCCGCAGAGCTTCGGACCCATTTTGAAGAAGCCGCCGATGCGGCTCTTGCCCAGAAGCAGGGGCGTCTTGAGACGCTTTATGAAGCGATGCGCTATGCGGTGCTGGGCGGCGGCAAGCGTGTGCGCGCGCTTTTTGTTTATGCGGCCGGGGAACTGACCGGGGCGCCATTGAGCGTTTGCGACGAGGCCGCGATCGCGGTTGAGTTCGTGCACGCCTATTCGCTTGTGCACGATGATCTGCCCTGCATGGACAACGATGTCCTGCGGCGCGGAAAACCGACCTGCCACGTGAAGTTCGGCTATGCCGAGGCCATGCTCTCGGGCGATGCCCTTCAGCCGGAGGCGTTCCGCCGTCTGACGCAGCTTCCCATCGAGCCAGCGCAGGTGGTCCGCCTCATCGGCGAGCTCGCGCTGGCAAGCGGGCCGCAGGGCATGTGCGGCGGCCAGATGATCGACCTGCAGAGCGTCGGCAGAAGGATCGATTTGGCGACGCTTCGCCAGATGCACCGCATGAAGACCGGAGCGCTCATCCGCGCAAGCGTGCGCATGGGAGCGCTTTGCGGCAGCAGGGAGCTCTGCAGCGCATTCCTGGAGGACTTGACGCTTTACGCCGAAAGGCTCGGACTTGCCTTCCAGGTGGTTGATGACATTCTTGATGCAACGGCTGATACGGCCGTGCTTGGCAAGACCGCAGGCAAGGACGAGGATGCAAACAAGCCCACGTATGTGACCCTGCTGGGGCTTGAGAAAGCTAGGGAGCTTGCCCAGGGATGCGCCAGGGACGCCCGCGAGTGTCTTGAGCGCATCGAGGCAAGCGGTAAGGTGAGGGCCGGGGCGACCCGACCGCTCTCCTGGCTGATCGACTTTGTTGTCGACCGCGACCACTAAAGCAGTTCAGGCCGGCTGGCACGACAACGGCAAGGAGGTTCGATTGACCGAAAAGCAAGAGACAAAAAAGCCAAGCGCCAAACTGCTCGAGCAGATCAATGACCCGAGCGATCTCAGAAAGCTTGAACCATGGCAGCTGCCGATGCTTGCCCAGCAGATTCGCGCCTTCATGGTCGATTCGGTCAGCCGCACGGGCGGACATCTGGCAAGTTCCCTGGGGGCCGTGGAGCTGGCGATTGCGCTTCATTATGTCTTCGATACGCCCAGGGATTCCATCGTCTGGGATGTCGGACATCAGGCGTATGCCCACAAGATTCTGACAGGGCGGCGCACTCGGATGGATACGCTGCGTCAGTACGGTGGGCTGTCCGGCTTTCCCAAGAGAGCCGAGTCCGAGTACGACGCCTTCGGTACAGGACACTCCTCGACTTCCATTTCCGCAGCGCTCGGCATGGCTGTTGCCGACGCACTTGCCGGCAGGGACAACTGGCACATCGCCGTGATCGGGGACGGCGCGCTCACGGGCGGCATGGCCGTCGAGGCGCTCAACCATGCGGGCGTGTACAAGGACAAGATTCGCCTGCTCATCATCCTCAACGACAACGATCACTCGATTTCCCCTTCCGTGGGTGCGCTTTCCGGACACCTCGGGCGCCTGGTTTCGCTCCGCCCCGTCTGGAAGGCGAGGGAGGCGAGCAAGGCGATTCTCAAGGGCATGCCCAAGGTTTGGGATCTTGCCAAGCGCATGGAAAAGCAGACGGTGAACTTCCTGAGTCCCGAATCGTCCATCTTCTCCACGTTCGACCTCAATTATTTCGGGGTGATCGACGGGCACAATCTGGACAGTCTGGTGAAGTTCCTCACAAGCATCCGTTCTATGACCGGGCCGCTCGTGCTTCATATCCGCACCAGAAAGGGCTGGGGATACCCGGCCGCGCTCAATGATCCGACGCTCTATCACGGAGTCGGGACGTTTGATCCGAAGACTGGCATTCAGGTCAAGCCGATCGATCCCGCGCACCCCACGTACACGCAGGTGTTTTCCGACTGGGTGTGCGATATGGGCGAGCAGGATGAAACCCTGTACGCCATCACGCCCGCCATGCGCGAGGGAAGCGGACTGGTGGAGTTTGAAAAGCGCTTCCCGAAACGCTACCGAGACGTGGCCATCGCCGAGCAGCATGCCGTGACCTATGCCGCGGGACTTGCATGCGCGGGGATTCACCCGGTCGTGGCGATCTACTCGACATTCGCCCAGCGCGCCTACGACCAGATCGTGCACGATGTGGCGATTCAGAATCTGCCGGTGATGTTCGCCATCGATCGCGGCGGCATTGTCGGCGCAGACGGCTCAACGCACCATGGCGTCTTTGACATCGCCTACCTGCGTTCGATCCCGAATCTCACGGTCATGACGCCGAGCGACGAGAACGAGTGCCGCAAGATGCTGACAACGGCATTCCGGATGAAGACGCCGGCCGCGGTGCGCTATCCGCGCGGCAAGGGGCCCGGCGTTGCCGTGGAGCCCGGACTCGAGAGTCTGCCCGTCGGCAAAAGCCGCACGCTGCGACGCACGGGAGGCAAGCAAAAGCGGGTTGCGATTCTGGCTTTCGGTTCGATGGTCTGGCGATTGAAGCATGTGGCCGAGGAACTCGATGCCACTCTGATCGACATGCGCTTTGCCAAGCCGCTTGACGAGGAGGCGATCCGCGAGGCCGCCGCCAGTCACGATCTGATCGTGACGGCCGAAGAGGGCGTGCTCGCGGGAGGCGCCGGTTCAGCCGTGCTCGAATTTCTGAGCGCCGAGGGGCTTTGCATGCCCACGTT
>DNLN01000029.1 GCA_003488465.1 Sutterella sp.
GTAAGGGTGATGCGCATGAGGCCGCCCTGCGAAAGGGGCGCCGACGCGCTGATGACCTGGGGCTCGCCCGAAGCGCTCCGGCGTCTGACCGCAACGGTCCAGCCACGCTGCTCGAATGCGTCTTCGGAGATGCGGCTGAAGGGGGCGGAGGAATCGGGAACGCCGTCCAGCCAGGAGGTGAGCATGGACAGGGGAAGCGCAAATCCGAGATTCTGCTGCATCAGCGCTTCGGGGGTCGGCGCCTCCCGGCGCTTTTCGGAATACTCAAGGACCGCGCCCTGGGCAGTCAGCGTGACCCGGGCGAGCACGCCGCCCAGCGGGGTGATGAGATCGAGCTGCGTTTTGTCAGCGAACTCGGTGAGTTCGTAGCGGCCCTGTTCGGTCTTTTGTTCCCGCGCTGCTCTGACAATAAGGGAGAATCTGCCGCGGCGCACTCGTGCATCTTTCGGGGTGAGCGAACAGGCCGACACGCAGATCGCGGCAAGCAGGGTGCTGATGAGAAGTCGTCTAGAGGGCATCTTCAGAATCCATTGGCCTTGAGCATGGCGCGGGCATCGGCATTGTCGGGGTCGCTTTCAAGAATCTTGTCCAGAATCGTCTTGGCCTCGGGGGCCTTGCCCCTGGCAAAGAGCACCTGCGTGAGGTGCATCAGGATTTCCGGATCCGTACTGAGAGAGGCGGCCTGACGGAGGTGCTTTTCGGCATCATCGAGCTTGCCCATCCGGTACTTGAGCCAGCCGAAGGAATCGATGATGGCCGGGTTCTTGCCCTCCGAGAGCTTGAGTGCCTTGGCAAGCAGTTTTTCGCTCTTAGCCAGATTGATGCCGCGGTCTGCCCACATGTAGCCAAGCGAGTTGTATCCCTGAGGATCGTTCGGGCGCAGTTCGATGTATCGGCGCAAAAGGGCGGCCGATTTTTCGAGCTGGTCGGCCTTTTCGTAGTAGTAGGAGGCGCGCAGCATCGCCTCGGCGTTTTTCGGATTTTCCTCGATCAGGATCGCCATGGTTTCGGCGGCGTCCGCGGGCCGGCGGGACTGAATGAGCAGTTCAGCACAGGCGCCGACCAACTCGTTTCTCTGCTTGGGATTTCGGGCCCGGATTGCCTTGAGCACGTCGCAGGATTCGTTGACCCGGCCTTGCGCGGCAAGGATTTCGGCTTCCTTGACTCTTGCCGGGACATATTTGTCGCCCTTTTCCACCTTGTGCAGCCAGGTGAGCGCCTCGGCCTGATCGCCCGAGAGGAGCTTGGTCATGCCGAGCCTCAGATATCCGGTGTCCGGCAGCTGCGTCTTGTCTTCGCCCGCTTCGGTGCGGCGGATGTATTCACGGTAGTAGCCCTCTGCCCTTGCCCAGAGGCTTGCGCGTTCGCACAGCGCGCCCAGCGTCATCAGGTTCTTCGGGGTGCGTTTGCCGAGCCGGTCGATCCGGTCAAGCTCCCTGTCGATTTGATCGGGCTTGGCATGATCAACCATCGTTTTGACAAGGGCAAGGCGAACCTGAAGGTTGTCGGGGTGGCTCGAGAGGAACTTTCTCAGGCGCTTTTGCGCCGCTTCGGGAGAGCCGGCGTATTCGATTTCAGCCGCGCCCAATAGAACCTGGGGGTTGTCCGGGCTGAGCGAGGCCGCCTGTTCCGCATGCCTGGCGGCGCGCTTGAATTTTCTGGCGGCTGCGGCTGCCTGGCCGAGCGTGAGTTCGCTACGGACATCGGTGGGGAAGGTCTTGGCGGCGGAGCGGAGCAATTCATAGCGACTGTTCGGATCGCTCATGCCGGCGGTTTGCTGGGCAGCCTTCAGAAAGGCGAGTTCGGGCGAGGCCGCACTTCTTATGTAGGTGCGGATCGCTCGGGCATGAGCCGGATCGCTTTTGCCCGCAAGCAGTTCGCTGATTGCGCGTTCGTAGGCAAGGCGCGGGCTTTCAGGATCAAGCTTTCTGAGCAGATTCAGAGCCTGTTCGGCTTTTTTTGTCTGACCGGCCGAAAGGGCGATGTCGTAGGCACGCTCGGCGGCCTTGCCGCTGCCGGTTTCCTTTGCGGCGGCCATGTAGGCGCTCCAAGCACTCTGCGTGAGGCCGCGGCTTTGCGCGATCTCGCCCGCAAGCATGGCGGCAAGCGGCGAACTCACGCTCGCCTCACCCTGATCGCTCCAGACCGGAGCCGAGCAGGCCGAGCAAAGCGGAAGAACGCATACCGCAAAGAGAGTGAAGCGCAGTGACAAAACGGACATGGATCTAAAGTTAAGAGCGATGCAACAGGATTTTCTGTGCCGTGGTTCTCTGTTTTTTCGAGGCGCGCGGCTGCGCGCCGAACCGGCACAGTGCGAAAACTATACTGGAAACGAACTGTTTGGAAAAACGGGCGCACCCTCAAGTTGCCGTCGAGCCGGCCGCAGGGGCGTCGCCCGTATCCGCCTGAGAATTCGAGCCGCTACAATTGCCGGCGCTATAGGAAACCGTGGAATGAACTTCATCCTCAAACTGATCAGCCTCCTGCCTCTTGCCTTCATTCACAAGGCCGGAGCCTTCGGCGGAGCGCTTGCCTACCGGTTTGGTCCCAGATTTCGTGAACTGCTCATTCAGAACATGAAGGGCGCGGGGCTGGACGCCGAGAGGCTTGCGCCCGATGTCGCCCGGCAGCTGGGCATGCAGGCGATGGAGATGCTCTGGATCTGGAAGACGCCAAGCAGCAGAATCATGCAGCTCGTGCAAGGTGACGAGGTGGGGATGAAGAGGGTTCATGCGGCGCTTGCCGCCGGAAAAAGCGCGATCTTCATGACGCCGCACGTCGGGTGTTTCGAAATCACTCCCATTTGGGGGTACGAAGACTGTCTCAAGCAGTACGGCAAGTCGATCGTGATTCTGTTTCGCATGCCCAAGATGAAGTGGCTGCAAGGCTTTGTTGCCAAAAGCCGTGAAAGGGAAGGCATCGTGACGGCTCCTGCCGACCTTTCGGGCGTGCGCCGGATCATTCGGCTCATGCGCGACGGCCATGTGTTCGGGAGCCTTCCCGATCAGGTGCCGGGCCGGGGCGAGGGCGTGTGGGTGCCCTTCTTCGGGCGGCTTGCCTACACGATGGTGTTCCCTCTGAAGACGGCAAAGCAGTTTGATGCCGCAAGGTTTGTCGTCTGGTCGGAAAGAATTCCCGGCAAGGGCTGGAAGGTGTTCATCCGCGAGTGGGTTGGAGAGCTGACGGGGGACATGCACAAGGATGCCGCCGCCATGAACCGCGTTATCGAGCAGATGATTCTGAAGTGCCCGGAGCAGTACATCTGGAATTACAACCGCTACAAGCACCCTGCCGGGGCGCCGATGCCAACCGAGCAGGAGAAGGCGATGCTTGCGAGTGCCGCATCCGCTCGACAGGAGGAATTGCTGTGAACGAATGGTTTGCCAAATTGTGGATCGCCGTCGTCAAGTCCATGGTGCACACGCCCATCCGGCGCCGGGCCATGTACGCGCGGTTTATCGCCTGGATCCTGTGGTGGGCGATTCCGAAAAGGCGCAAGGTGACGCTCACCAACCTGAGACTGTGCTTTCCGGACAAAACCGAAAAGGAGCGCCTTGCCATCGCCAAAAGCACCTATCGCTGGCTCGGCCGGGCCGCGCTGGATCACGGAGTCCTGTGGGAGGGCAGCGCCGAGGATATCTCTGCCATGGTGCGCTTTGAGGGCCACGAGGAACTTCTGCGCAACAATCCCGAGCAGCCGGTCATCATGATTGCTCCGCACTTTGCCGGGCTTGACGCGGCCGGCATTTCCCTGAATCTGCGCATGCGAGGCTGCTCGCTCTATCAGCCCCAGTCCAACCCGGCCTGGGACAAGGCGGCCCTCGAGGGGCGCCTGCGGTTTTGCAATCCGGTCTTGATTGCCAAGAGCGATCACAGCGATCTGCGGCCCATCATCCGGGCCATGAGGCAGGGCATGCCTTTTTATTATCTTCCCGACATGGACCACGGCCCGCGCAACTCGATCTTCCTGCCGTTCTTTGGCGTGCAGGCGGCCACGCTGCCGATGGTGAGCCGGCTGGCGCGCCTGACGAAGGCCAAGGTGCTGTTCCTGGCGGTGCGCATGACCGAGGACGGCTATGTCGTCAATGTCTCGGATTACTGGGAGAACTTCCCCACCGAAGACTATGCGGCAGATACG
>DNLN01000136.1 GCA_003488465.1 Sutterella sp.
TGCTGCTGAGACAATCCGCATCACGACCGGCGCCGCCGTCCCCGACTGGGCCGATGCCGTGGTTCCGTTCGAAAAAGTGACGGAGGCGGACGGCCGCATCAGCCTCCCCGCGGGCTGCGTCAAGCCAGGCGCCAACATCCGCACGCAGGGCGAACTTCTCAAAAAGGGCGCAGTCGCCCTCGCCCGCGGCCGCAGGCTTACGCGTGCTGACATTGCGCTTGCCGCCTCGCTCGGTCTCGCGAGCGTTTCCGTCGCCCAGACACCCGTTGTTTCGCTCATTGTCACGGGCGACGAGCTCGTCGCTCCGGGAGAGCCCTGCCCCGAGGGAAAGATCTACGACGCAAACACGCTTTCGCTGCAGACGCTGATTGAATCGGCGGGGGGCCTGTGCCAGAACTTCGGCATCATCCCCGATGATCCGAAGGCCATGAGCGAGGCGCTCGATGCGGCCATCGGGACAAGCAGCCTCATCATCCTCTCTGGCGGCGCGGCCGACTCCAAGGCGGACTTCTCGCATCAGCTTCTTGCCAGCCGCGGAACGATCGAGCCCTGGACGGTCAACATGCGCCCCGGCAGGCCCATGCGCTTTGGCATGCTCGATGGCGTGCCCGTCTTCATCCTCCCGGGCAACCCCGTCGCCGCCTTCGTCACGTTCCTTGAATTTGCGCGAGGAGCGCTGCTTGCCATGCAGGGCGCGTCCGAAATCTGGCCCTCCGAAATCGAGGCCGTCAGCGAGTGCGACATCAAGACAAAGCCCGGCCGCGCCGAGTTTGCGCGCGGCTTGGTGCGCTTTGAAGCAGGAAGAATTCTCGCCCGTCCCCTAACCAACCAGTCCTCGGCCGCACTCACCGGCATCGCCCAGGGCAACGCGCTCCTTGCCATCGGTCACGATGAGAGCATCCGCGCGGGCGACTGCGTGCGCGTGCAGCTCCTCGCAAGCCTGCTTGGCTAGGGAGGCCGCAGCGCCCATCACGGGTGCGGGCAAACCCGCCGCGCCCCTACCGCCCCGCCGGCCGCCCCTTGTTCGGGCCGCGGTGAGTTTCCTTTGACCTGCGTTCGTCGCGCCGGCGTCCGGATGGCGCATGCCCGTCCTGACGCCGAATGGGGTGCGCAGAAAAGATATCCACGACCGGCATGCGCTCGATCGTGTCGAACACCTCGGGCGCTGGCTCGATCCCCGCCTGCTGCATCACGAGAATATCCCGGGGGTCGATCTGCGCCTCGACGATCACATTGCCCTCGATGTCGACGATTCCGCGAAAGCCCACGGCGCGCACCCTCATCCCCTTGTAGGGATCAAAGACGACATCCTCGTGCTGATGCCCGTGGAAGATCCGCTTGGCCTTCAGCGCCTTGGCAAGTCGGTCGATCGCCTCAAAGCCCTTCTTGTGGCAGCCTGCGGCCTCATGAGTCACCAGGATATCCGCCCGCTGCTTCATGAGCGCCTGGTAGACGCTCGGAAAGATGCTCGAACGATGCCGCCGGGGCAGCCCCCCGCGCCACATGTTCACACGGCTTGCGTTCTGCAGGAATGCGGCGGGCGACTGGTAGTTGGGCGGGCCGTCAGGCATCCAGATCTGGCCGCGGAAAACGCCGCCCAGCCCCGCAATCCGCACGCCCGCGATGTTGACAACGCGGCCATTCAGATTGTGCGAGGCGATCGGCCCCTTCCAGAGGCGATCGTAGATCTCCTCGGAGTCCGTATCGTGGTTGCCAGGAATCCACCACACCTCTGTGACGGCAAGAGCCGGCCCCAGCACCTCCTCGATGGGAGCGGGCGGCTGCAGGTCGCCCAGAATCACGACGGCGTCGGGCCTGTACTGCTCGGCCGCCCAGTTGATCTGGTCGAACTGTCCGTGCGGATCCCCGCAGAAAAAAATCTTCGGCAAACGCTTGACTGTGGGCTTGGTGCCCGCAGGCTGCTGCTGATGGCGGTAGCGGCGCTTGCGTGAAGAGTTACCGTTTGGCTGTGCCATTTGGCTTCTCCTTCTTGCACTTGCGCCGCTAGCGGCCTGGTTTGTCGGAAAGATATTGCGAGAGCGCCCCCTCGAGCGTCTCGCGCATATAGCGCTCCAAGCTTGCGGGCGCGATCACCCTGGCGTGCCCGCCAAGCCGCAGAATCTGCCCGGCGAGCTCCTTTTCGTTCGCATAAGGCACTTCCAGCACGAGCGAGCCGTCGGCGTGCAGGTCCATCTTCTGGTCCCTGTGCCAGATCTCGTCCTTCACATACGCCCCCATCTCGGGGTCGACTGCGATGCGCGCCGTCTGCAGGCGTCCGCCGGAAAAGATTCCGTAGGTGCGGTCAAGTTCCTGCTCGATCTGGCGCATCGCGATCGCCTTGCTCGTCTTGGTGAGCTGCACGGCGCTGCGGATGTTCGCCAGGCTGAACGTTCTCAATGCGTCGGTCTGATGGCACCAGGCATCCAGATACCAGCGGTTGCGGTAGCAGACGAGCCTCTGGGGGCTCACCTCGCGCTCCTTTTGCGTGCCCTTGGACTTGGTGTAGTACAGAATCGACAGGCGCTTCTTTCCTGCAAGCGCGTTGCCGATGATCTCGAAAAACGTGTTCTTGTAGATGCGCATCGGCTCATGAATCACCTTGATGCGCCGCTGCATTTCCCGCACGGAGGTCTTGTCGTTGTCAAGCAGCGCCAGAACCCGGGCCTTCAATGCCTGCATGTCGTTGAAAAGCAAACCGTCATGAGCCTGCTCGATGCTGCTGAACATCTGCAGCGAGGTCATGATGACATTCATTTCCGTGGGCGAGAACCAAGTCGCGGGCAGCCCAAGGGGCTGTCCGGCGTCCTGCGAGCCATCATCAGGCGCGTCATATTCGTACCCATTGGCCTGGGGCGAGTAGACAATCGGCGCCTTGAGCACTTCACGCATGTACTTCAGGTCGCGCTTGACGGTTGGCGCCGAGCATTTGAGTTCTGCCTGAAGCTGCTCAAAACTGATGGGACCGCGCTCACGGATCAGCTGGTCGATGCGGAAAAGCCGCATCTTGAAATCCAAGTTGGTCCGCATTTGAAAATCCAAATAGCAATAGTGCCTTGATTATAGATGAGCGGGCGAAGGGACTTACGGCCGAGGGCCGAGTGGCGCGCGGCGAAGACCGATGCCACGAGGATTTTCAAGGCATCCGCGCTCAGAAAAGCTGCCGATAGACGAGCGTTGCCCCCTTTGACTTCTCTCGCCCCGATCCGCGCTCGTAGTTCACTGCGAGGTCGAGCATCCATTCCCGGGGCTCGGTCTTGTCGCCATCTGGCTTTGCCCCAAAGCCGAGGAATCCGCCCGTCATTACGGGAACGCGATCGCGCCGCACGATGTTCACGCCGAGCGCGGCGCGGGCCGACACTCTGGAGACGCCGGCAAAGGTCGCCTCGTCGCAGCCCGACGCGCCCTGCAGGCAGCTTCTCACTTTCCAGCTGCGGTCACCCGCGGCCGCCCGTACGCCAAGAAGCGAGCGCGGCGTGATGTTCGCGCCAAAAAGCGTGAACGTTGCCGAAAGCCCCGCTCCGGCCTCGGCCTCCGCCCAAAGGCGGCGCCCCGCAGAGTTGATAAATCCCGTTCCGGAAACGCCCGTTTCCACCCGGTTGTCGTTCACCTCGCCCTTCTTGAGCTTTGCGCTTCGCACGCCTGCCATGACATAGGGCTCGACCGAGAACCGCCCGAAGCCATAACCGCCCTGCCAGATCGCCGAAAGCGCCCCGGAGCGCAGTTCCGGCTCCGTGTGCAGGATATGTTTGTTCACGCACTGCGTCGCCTCGAGCTGAGACTGTCCGGCACTCACCGCGAACGTGAGCTCCGAGTCCGCAAAGCGCCGCGTCAGCATTGCCGTGACGGCCGCACTCGTCGCCTCACCCCGAATGCGCGAGACATTTCCCGTCGACTTGGTGTCGCTCGTCGCCCCCGAAACCGAGAGCGAGGCCGTCCAATCGGCGTTCAGGGACACGTCCGCCCCGAGCGAGCCGCCGCCCGACTTGACGCTGACGCCCCAGCGGCCGCTGCCGCCTTCGAACACCTTCGGAAACTTCCCGCTGCTTGTCCAGGCGAGCGCATGCCAGTGCTTCTCACCCTCCGGCACGCTGTGCCGCCGCATCAGAAGGCTTCGATAGGTTTCGCTGAGCGCCTGCTCGGCCGCAAGAGTCACCCCCGAGGCCGCCGTGAGGAACACCGCCGAATCAATCACGTTGGCAAGCGCATTGACGCCCACATGATCGCCCGAATCCACGGCGTCCGCGATGAACACCCAGCCCGGATCCGAGCTCGCGGCGATTCCCCGGAACTCGACCTCCCTCATGGCGCTCCTTGCATGAAGGCCCGGCACCTCTCCCCAGCTCTGAGGCAAGAGCGTGAGCCCGCCCGCGCCCAGGCTCGCCCTGCCGTTAAAGTTCGAGTTCACGATCGTGAGCGAGACGCCCTCCTCTCCCGTGAGCCAGGAGAGGGTTCCGCTCTCTCCGTTCCATCCCGAGAGAATCACCTCGGCGCCGCTTCCCGCATAGACCGCGTCGCTCGTTTCGCCCTGCGCAAGCGTGCTCTGCAGCGTCCAGTCAACGATCATGCGCGCATTGGCTCCGATCGTGACGGAACTTGCGGCGTTGACTTCGCCCGCGCCGAGCAGGATCTTCACGCCCCCGACGCTGCCGATGCCGGCCGGAGTCGTGATGAGCGTTGCCTTGTCAAGACTTCCGCCATCGGCGTAGGTCGCCGCATCCCCCAGCGCTCCGGCTATCCGGCTCGGAATGAGCATTGCGGTGTCAGCCCCAAGGCTCACCACGGTATTGCCGGTAGCCGTAATGCGGCCGTTTTCGGTGCCGGTAAGCCTGTCGAGCAGGAGCCATGAGCCGTACTGCAGCGTGTTTGACGCGCGCAGCAGCCGACGCCGCAGGGCGGGAGCGCCGAGGCGCACCTCGCCGGACTCAAGATTGAGGTTCGCAACCCGCAGATGCGCCGCAGAGGCGCCGTCTTCACTGACAAGACTCAGCACCGGATCGGCCGCGCCCGATTTTCGCAGCGTCATGCGCTCGACAGCTCCGATCTGCTGCTGGGCGTTCGAAAGATAAAGGCTCGATGAGTCGACCGTGATGTTCTCGATCGCGCCAAGCGAGTTCCCTGAGGCGATCGCAGCCTTCGCGCCGTTTGAGAGTTTGACCTCCCCGATCGACTGAAGGCCTCCGGCGGCAGCGAGCGTCACCTGCGAAGCATCCGCTCGGATCGCCCCGATTGCGCCAAACGCTCCGTCCGCCGACTCGAAAGCCGCCGTACTGCCTTGGATGAGCTCAAGGCTTGTGATGGTCCCGACACCTTCGACTGCCGAGACGCGCAGGTTCGTGTTCGAAAGCGTGACGGCGCCAAGATTTCCGAGACGCTTCCCGGTGCGCAGCGTGAGGGCGGAGTCCCTGGCCTGCACCGCCCCGGCTCCCTGAAGCGCATCCCTTGCCGAAAGAGAAAGGCTCGAGCCGTCAAGGGTGATTGCATTGATGAGGCCGATGCCGCCCGCAGAGGACGAAATTTCCGCCGATGCACCACATGTCAAAGACATCGCACCAAACGAGCCAAAGCCCTCAGCCGCCGCAGCGGTGAACGTGGAATCCCTGAGCGTCACGGCGCCCGCCGACTGCACGCGCTTGCCGAAGGTGGCTTCGATCGTCGAGCCTTGCGCATCAAGCGCCTTGAGCTCAGCCGCTCCCCCGGTCGCGCTGAGCGTGAGTGCGGAACCCGTGGCCGAGAGTTTCCCGACGGTGCCGAATGATCCCTGCGTGACGGAAATGCTGGCGGTTGCATCCTCGGAGAGCGTCACGTCGCCAAGGGACTCAATTCCTGTTCCGGCGCTGATCGTGAGCTCCCCGCCCACAGCTGTGACGGACCCGATCGATTGCATGAGGCCGCCCGCAGCGAGCGTCACGGCTGACGAACCTGCCTGCAGGCTTTCGATCGGCCCCATGTCGCCTGCCGCCCGAAGCGTGATGGAGGATGCGCCTGCAGTCACTTTCCCCACTGTTCCGAAAGAGCCCTGAGCGGAGATGACCGTAAGCGTCGAATTGCTCTCAAGCTGAATGGCGTCAAGCGCAGCCACATCGTCCCGAACCGAGACCCAGAGGGTTGATGCGCTGGCGCTCACGGGCCCCGCTTGCGCAATACCGCCTCCAGCGGAAATGACGCTGAGCGAAGCACCCTGTGCCAGCGTCACATCATCGAGTCTGCCGATTCCCGAGTCGGCCTCCAGCGTGAGTGAAGCGGCATCCAGCGACACGGCGCCGATCGAGCCGATCAAACCCGCTGCCGCGATCGAAGACGCTGCCCCGCCCGGCCGAGTCATGGTCACGCTTCCGATGGAATTGATGTCGCCCGCCGAAGCAATCGTGAGCGTCGAATCCGTCAGCGTAAAAGACCCCGTATCGCCAAGGGAACCGGAGACTGTGCCTAGAACAATTCGGGACGCCTCCGAGGCGCTCATGCGTCCGTTCTGAAACGCCATGGTGCCGGTCGCCGTGAGGCTCCCGGCATCTGAAATGTCGATCCGCGCAGCGCCCCCCTCGCCTGCCCGAATGCTTTCGGCAGCCGTCACCGAGAGGGCCGTGCGCGCAATCGCAAGGTCATAGTTCTGCTCGCCATAACGCTTCTTGATTGCCGCCGGAACGATGAAAAGCCCGGTCACGGTCCTGCCTGTCACATCCGAAAGGTCCACCGAGAAGCTCTCAAAAAGGCTTTGCAGATCCATATTCTCCGTGTCGTCAATGAACCCGAGCTTCAGCGCTTCGGCGCGGTTGCCGCCAAAACCATCCAGGCTCACCCCTCGCGTGCCCGTCCAGGTCGAATCGGCGCGCAGCGTCATGGACATCGCGACGATATTGATATTGTTGTCTTCCGCCGCCTGATCAATATCGGCCTCGTGATAGGTCTGCTTGGATTCGTCAAGCGCAAGTTCAACCGAATCGACTCCTTCAAAGGGGTCGGCCCGGACAGGGGAAAAGGACATCGCGGTCAGGATTGCGGCAAGTGCGGCACTGCGCTTGAATGCGCGGTCCGACTTCAGGAAGGTACTGCTCATGGACTTTGAAAAAAAAGGAGATTGCGCCAGCTTGCGCACAAGCCGATGGCGAACGAAACGCCGCGAGTCTATGGACGCCGCCTTTTTTTCAAAATTGAGGATTATCCTGATGTCTTGATCATGAAAGGCCTGATTTCCCAGGGGGGTTGTGCCAAAAATGACACAATCGGGCGAAGACGCCTGACATCGCCCCCAGGCGGTCAGTTCAGTGTCTTTCCAGTCGACTCGGGGACAGGCAGAACGGGAATGCCCTCTTCGAGCAGTTCTTCGGCCTGAGCCCTCGTACAGGTGCCCCGAATGACGCGCTCGGGCGCGTCTCCCCGGCTGATTGCTCGGGCTTCACTCACGAAGCGCTCGCCCACGTCCTCGGCAGATGCGGCAGTATCCCGCACCCGCGCCATCAGCATTTCAAGCCGCTCGGCAGCCGCCTTGTTGCGGGCGGCCGTCGATTCGCTTTTCGCCGGCACGTAGCTTGCACTCGGACGCCGCTCAATCTCGCTGCTCCCGCACTGCGGACACTCGAGCAGGCCCCTTGCCTTTTGTTCGTCAAAGGCTTCAATGCTCTCGAACCATCCCTCGAAAACGTGTCCGTTCGGGCAGGCAAGGTTGAAGATCTTGATCGTCACAGGCCGGCCTCCGTCTTCTCGCTTGCGTGATGATGGAGACCGTGTTCGGCATGCGCTTCACTCTGCGCTCTTTCGTGCGCCGCCTCATGAAGCGGCGAGAGAATCGCCATCGAGAGCACGGCGCCCGCGATGATGGCCGAAACCGTGCGCACAAGGCTTCCAAGGGTCAGCACGCCCTTGGTTTCAGGCAGCAGAACGGCCAGCACGACATACAGGAAGCTTGCCGCCGAGACGATGAGCGCATAGGGAATCACAGCCTGCACCGCGGTAAAAAGCACGCCGCCCGCAATGCCGCCCAGCACGGCGAACATCGCCGCACCAAAGCAATACCACCCGGCCCACCTGCGCTCGACTCCCTGCTGGGTGAGCAGCACCATCTGTCCCACGAGCTGCGGAATCTCATGCGCAAAGATCGCAAGCGTGACAACGAGCCCCGCTCTCAGATCCGCCCAGAATGCCGCGGCCACGAGGATGCCGTCCACGAAATTGTGCGTTGCCGCACCCGCAAGAATCGCCGTCACACCAGCCGAATCCGGCCCACAGCAGTCCGCCTCGACGCGCACGCCGCCGCCCAGCAGGCTCGGAATCTTGCGCACGCGCGGCATGCCGTGCGTGTGGGCGCTCTTGGCTTCCAGTACACGTTCAAGCAAGATGAAGCCGATCAGCGCCGCGAGCAGCACAAGGCCCGCCTCATGTGCATCGAGCCCCGATTCGATCGCCTCGGGAATGAGGTGCGTCGTTGCCACGGCAAGCAGCAGACCGCAGGCAAGCGCCGCCACTGTCTCGGCGTGCCTTGAGAGAACCCGAAACGACAAAAAGGCGGCTAAGGCAACCGCCGCCGTGCGTGAAATCAGGTTTGCGGCAACAACTATCAACAAGTCAGTCATACTTCGAATGTAGACTATTATTCTTTGTTTTCTAAAGAGATTATCAAGACAAAAGATGCTTTTCCGGGCGCTTTCCGATCACACCTGACACAATTTGTTTCCTATTCACAAAATTTGGTTTCAGCATTGCCCGGGGCTTTCCAATAAAGTTCTTTCCACGGAAAGCGAAAGCAAAGCCGCTTTCCACTTTTTCTTGATTCTCCTTTGGTTACTTTTGCGGAAGACGCCCCATGGCTCTTCCGCTTTTTTTTGCAAATTCTCATTGTATCCGAGCAAAAAGCCGGCCTGCGAAGCTGAAGGCGAGCTTTTGTCTCTACAATCCCGTCCTACACAACCACATAAGGAAAGTGCCCGCCCCCATGCGGCGGCATTAGATTTAATGAAACAGCTTCTTGCTTCTCTCGTCTGCCTCGGTCTGCTCTCGGGCTGCGCCTTGGACAGCATCCCGGGACTCACCAAATCAGAACCCGCTCCGGTTACGGCTCCCGCCGTTCAAACGCTCGTTGACACGGGCTGGATGCTCCCGATTCCCAAGGGATCAAGCTGCGAAGTGCCGCCCATGATGGAGTTTGAGGACGGAGCCGTGAGCGGAGACCTCGGCTGCAACCGATTCACCGCAAAATACTCCCGCGGCAGTGACGGCACCTTTGCCTTCACAGAGGTCAAGGCGGGCAGCCGCACCTGCGGCAAGGACTTCATGGATCTAGAAGCGCGGATGCTGAAAATCCTCAGAAACACAGCGGCAGTGCGCCAGGAGAAGGCCTCCGTCACATTCCTTGACAAGTCTGGCGCCGTGATCGAGCGGCTCGTGCCCGAGAAGGCCGGCGCCTGCGAGTAATCCCTCGCTTTCTGGTCAGTGGGCGGCCTCCCAGTTGTCCGCCACGCCGACCTCTGCAACAAGCGGCACCTTCAGTTCGGCAACTCCCGACATGAGGCGCGGGAGCGCCTCGCGCACCGTCTCGACCTCCTCTTCGGGAACCTCCAGAATGAGTTCATCGTGCACCTGCAGGATGAGGCGGCTTTTCGCCCCCGTCTCCTGCAGCCACTTCTGCACGGCGACCATCGCCTTCTTGATGAGATCGGCCGCCGTTCCCTGCATCGGCGCATTGATCGCGGCCCGCTCGGCCGCCTTCTGCACCGGGATGCGGGAGCTTGCGATGTCCGGCAGCCACAGTCTGCGGCCGAAGGCGGTCTGCACGTAGCCGTGGGTTCTCGCCTGGTTGCGGATGTCCTCCATGTAGCGCTTGACCTTGGGGTAGCGGGCGAAATACTGCTCGATATAGTGCTCGGCAACGCCCTTTTCCACCCCGAGGTTCTGCCTGAGCCCCCAGGCGCTCATGCCGTAGATGAGGCCGAAGTTGATGACCTTGGCCATGCGCCTTTGCTGGGAGGTGACATGCTCGATGTCGACGCCGAACACTTCGCTCGCGGTTGCGCGGTGCACGTCGCGCCCCTCGCGGAACGCCCTGAGCAGCCCCTCGTCCCCGGAGATGTGCGCCATGACGCGCAGCTCGATCTGCGAGTAGTCGGCGTCCACGAACACATACCCGTCCCGCGGGATGAACACCTTGCGAAGCTCGCGCCCGAGCTTTGTGCGCACCGGGATATTCTGCAGGTTCGGGTCGGTGCTGCTGATCCGGCCCGTGGCCGTCACCATCTGGTTGAAGGTGCCATGGATGCGCCCGTCCTTCGCGATGAACGCGTGCAGGCCGTCGGCGTAGGTGGACTTGAGTTTGGCAAGCTGCCGGTAGGACAGGATGTCCTGCACGATCGGCGCCTCCTCCGCCAGCTTCTCCAGCACATCCGCAGCCGTGGAGTAGCCGGTTTTCGTCTTTTTGGCGTAGGGCAGATGCATCTTCTCGAACAGGATGACGCCCAGCTGCTTCGGGGACTGGATGTTGAAGGTCTCCCCGGCCTGG
>DNLN01000074.1 GCA_003488465.1 Sutterella sp.
TGTACGCCGGGCCTGGCTCGCGCGCTCGAACACCTCGGAAACGGCGTCCGCCTCGCTCCGCTCGATCATCCCGTAGATCTCGTGAATCTCGCGTTCGAACAAGGCAAGACTTCTGAGGATCGCCTCACGGTTGGCAAGACAGATGTCGCGCCACATGGCCGGGCTCGAGGCTGCGATCCGGGTGAAGTCCTTGAATCCTGCACCGACCAGGCTGAACTTCTTGCTTGCGTTGGCGGTCTTGGCCATGGCGTCCACCAGTGCGTACGCCAGCACGTGCGGCAGGTGACTGACCGCCGCAAAAATTTCGTCGTGCTCCTCGGGGCTCATGCGCTCGATGCGGCTGCCGCATGCGCTCCAGGCATCTTCCCAGAACACTCGAGCGGCCTCTCCCATCCCCTCGTCCGGGGTGGAAATCGCCTTCTTGTCCTTGAAAATCCCCGCATCGGCATACTCGATCCCGGGCATTTCGCCACCCGCAATCGGATGCACGGGCGCGTAATCGGCAAAAAACGATCCCAGTCCCTTTCTTGCGCCTTCAATGACCGAGCATCGGGTTGAGCCGACATCCGTGACGGGCATCCCGGCCCGCAAATGCGGGGCCATTGCGGCGAACACTTTCGGAATCGCCAGAACGGGCACGGCCACCATGGCGGCATCGGCATCCTTGAGCGCCTCAGCAACCGAAGTCGTCGCCCGGTCGGCAATCCCCATTCTCACGGCGCACTGCGCATTGATGAGCGAAAGGTCGCACGCCGTCACCGCATCAAACACTGCGGCGTTCTTCATCGCCCAGGCGGCCGAGCCGCCGATGAGCCCTGTTCCGATCAAAGCCAAACGCATAGCGCTTCCTTGCTGCTCCTAGACCAACTTCAATGCGGATGCCGCTTCACGGAACGCTTGAATGAAGCGCTCGTTCTGGGGCCGGGTACCGACTGTGACGCGGATCCACTCGGAAAGTCCGTAGCTGCCAAGCGGCCTGATGATGACGCCGCGCCTCAAAAGTTCAGTGTTGAGCTGCCCGGCCTGAGGTCCAATGCGCACGAGAATGAAATTGGCCTGGGTCGGAACAAAATCGAGGTTTTGCTCGGTAAAGAACGCTTCGAGCTGGCCGACCCCCTCGCGGTTGATTTCATAGACACGCTCGAGAAACTCTTCGTCGCCGATGCACCCGCAGACCGCAGCCTGCGCGAGCGAATTCATGTTGAAGGGCGGGCGAATCCTGTTGATCATCTCGATCAGCTCGGGGCGTGCGATGGCGAATCCTGCACGCAGGCCGGCCAGCCCGTAGGCCTTGGAGAAGGTTCTCGTCACCAGCACATTGGGATGCTTCCTCACCCAGGCGATGGAATCGGGACGCTCCTCGCGGGGCAGGTAATGCACGTAAGCCTCGTCAAGCACGACGAGACACTCCTCAGGCACACTCTGGATGAACCGCTCGAGCGCCCCGGCCGACAGCGCGAGCCCCGTCGGATTGTTCGGGTTGGTGATGAAGACAAGTCGCGTCTTCGCGTCAACGGCCTCCGCCATCGCCTCAAGGTCAACGGCAAAGTTCCTTGTCGGCACCATGACGCACTCGGCGCCGTTCTCCTGAGCGCTCAACTCGTAGACGGAGAACGAGTACTGGGAGTAGACGCACTTCGTGCCGGGCTCGAGCACCACGCGGGCGGTCAGCCCCAGAATCTCATCGGAGCCATTGCCGATGATGACCCATTCGGCAGGCACGCCAAAGGTCTCCGCAATCGCCCGCCTGACGGCCCATGCGTTGCCGTCCGGATACCGGGCGATGCCGTTCATGGCATCGTTGACGGCCTTCTTGGCCGATTCGGGCATGCCGAGCGGATTCTCGTTGGATGCGAGCTTGACAATATCGGCCACATTCAGTCCGTATTCCCGGGCAGTCTCCTCGATGGGCTTGCCAGCGACATACGGAGCGATCCGCTCAATATAGGATTTTGCTTGAAATCCCTGAGTCATCTTGAAAATCCTTTCTACTTGCGGGCCTCGGGATACATGCCGAGGATTTTGAAAAAGGTTGTGAGTGAGCGAACTTCTTCGATCGCGCGATCAATCGCCGGCTGACCGGGATGCCCCTCAACATCGACGTAGAAGTTGTATTCCCATGCGCCGTTCTTGGCCGGACGAGACTCGAGCCTCACCATCTGTACGCCGTGCTCGCTGAAGGGCTCGATCGCCTTGAAGAGGCTACCGGATGTGTTCGGCACGGAAAACACGATCGACGTCTTGAACGGTACGGCCGTCATAGCCTTGGGCGCCTCGCGCCCGAGGATGAAAAAGCGCGTTCTGTTGCGCGGATCATCCTGCACCCCTGACTCGATGATTCTGAGTCCGTAGAGCTCGGATGCGCGGCTCGCGCAGATCGCCGCCACTGCCGGGTCGCGGCTTGCAGTAAGAGCCGCCGCGGCGTTCGAAGCCGCCGCCTTCTGCGGCACGGATCCGGCATGGGCAGAGAGCCACATGCGGCACTGTCCGAGCGCCTGGGGATGGGCCTGGATCTCGCGCACGTCCTCAAGCCTGCCGCTCTGATTCATGAGGTTGTGGCAGATGTCCACATTGACTTCGCCTACCACGGTAAGAGATGTCACAAACAGCAGATCGAGCGTCCTGGTGATGGTTCCCTGAGTCGTATTCTCTACCGGCACCACGGCAAAATCCGCGTCTGCGGTTTCTGCCTTGCGAAAGACCTCGTCAATGCTCGTGCACGGGATTCCTTCGATCTCATGGCCGAACTGGGCAATGGCCGCCATCTCGGTGAACGTGCCCGCCGGACCAAGATACGCAACTCGGGGTCGCGCTTCAACCGCGCGGCAGCTCGACATGATTTCGCGGAAAACCGACTTCACCGCAGAGGCAGAAAGTCTGGAAGAGCACTCGGCGCTCTCCTTGACAGCCCGATCAAGCACCTGCTGCTCACGATCAGGCCGGTAGACGGCATCGCCTCCCTTGATGACGCCGATCTGGCTGGCAAGGTCAGCCCTTCGAGCAAGCAGCCTCACCAATTCCGCGTCAACGCGGTCAATCTGGGAGCGCACGGCCTCAAGCGCCGCATCCTTGGCCTGTACAACTGATTCACTCACTTCAACACCTTGTCAAAACTAACCGTGACGCTTCATGAAGTCCCGCATGAATTCGGCAAGCGCCTTTGCGCCCTGCTCGGGCATTGCGTTGTAAAGCGAGGCGCGAAGCCCTCCAACGCTTCTGTGCCCCTTGAGATTCTTCAAACCCGCCTTAGAGGCCTCGGCAACAAACAGATCCGTCAGAGCGCTCTCCTCAAGTGTAAAGACCACGTTCATGCGGCTGCGAGCCCTCTTGGGAATGTTGTTGATGTAAAAACCGTCCGAAGAGTCGATCTCACCGTAAATCAATCCGGATCTTGTGCGTGCGAGCTGATCCATCTTCTCGACGCCGCCCTGAGCCTGAATCCACTTGCAGACGAGGTTCGAAACCCAGATCGCGAAAGTGGGCGGCGTGTTGTACATGGAACCGGCCTTGGCGTGAACCGCATAGTCAAGCATGGTCGGACAGCTTTCAGTGGTGAGACCGAGCAAATTCTTGCGCACGATCACGATGGTGAGGCCAGCAGGACCGAAATTTTTCTGTGCACCGGCAAACACGAGAGAATGGCGCTTCCAGTCCACCGTGCGCGACATAAAGTTCGAGCTCACGTCGGCAACAAGCGGCACGCAGTCCGGGGCCTTGGGAATGAAGTTGAACTCCAGCCCGTTCACCGTCTCGTTCTGGCAGTAGTACAGGTACGCCGCATCATTGGCGACGATGATGTCGGAGGCATCCGGAACGCCCAGAGATGGATTCACATTGATGACGTTTACGTGACAGAACTTGCCGGCCTCAGTGGCCGCCTTCTTGGACCAAGTGCCATTCACGATGTAGCTCGCCTCAGCAGCCGCGCCAAGCAGGTTGAGCGGAACCATTGCAAACTGCGTGTGCCCGCCGCCCTGCAGGAACAGGATCTCATGAGTGTCGGGAACGGCAAGCAGCTCGCGCACCAGCATGCGCGTCTCCTCAATGATGTCAGTGAAGATCGCACCGCGATGGCTCATCTCTATGAGGCTCATGCCTTCGCCGTGATAGTCAACGAAATTTGCCGCCACCTCTTCGAGAACGGGAAGAGGCAGCATTCCGGGGCCTGCAGCAAAGTTGTACACGCGTGACACTTCTAACTCTCCGAAAAAAACAGGCGGCCCCGGCCGAAGCCTGAAACCGCCTTTCTAGTTTAGTTATGACTGTTGCTGTTCCGAATCCTGTCCGGTCGACTCAGCCGGCGGCACTGAGTCATCCTGTCCGGAGGGCGAAGCCTCCTGCACAGGATGCGCGCCTTCCGCAACCGTCTCCTCCGGCTCGTCGGCATCATCCTCGGCGATGCGGCTGATGCGCACGAGCTTGTCATCTCGCACGTCGATGAGCGTGACGCCCTGAGCGCCGCGTCCCACGACGCTGATGCTGTCGACGGGAGTGCGCACCAGATGGCCGTGCGCCGTCAGCAGCATTACGCTGTCCCCCGGACGCACGAGCGTCGCAGCGACGATCTTGCCGTTCCTCTCGCTCATCGCGATGGCGATCATGCCCTTCGTGTTGCGGCCGTGGCGCGTGTACTCCGTGATCCGGGTGCACTTTCCGTAACCGTTTTCGCTCGCCGTCAGCACCAGTTGATCATCAGACTCGGCAACCAGCATCGAAATCAGCTTGCCGCCCTGCTCGAGCTTCATGCCGCACACGCCGCGGGCCGTTCTGCCCATAGAGCGGACATCGGTCTCGGCAAAGCGAACAGCCTTGCCCTGGTCGGAGAAGAGCATGACGTCATGGCTGCCGTCGGTGAGCGCAACGCCGATCAGGCTGTCGCCGTCTTCGAGCGTGATTGCGTACTTGCCTTTGCGGTTCACATTGACGAACTCGGCAAGGCTCGTCTTCTTCACCGTCGCCTGCTCGGTCGCCATGAACACGAACTTGTCCTCCTCGAACTCGCGAACAGGCAGGATGACGGAGATTTTCTCGTCCTCCTGCAGCTCGAGCAGATTGACGATCGCCTTGCCCTTGGAGTTGCGAGACCCTTCGGGGATGAGATAGACGTCAAGCCGATACACGCGGCCCTGGTTGCTGAAGCACAGAATCTTGTCGTGGGTGTTGGCGATGAAGAGCTGCTCAATGACATCGCCCTCTTTCATCTGTGTGGCCCGCTTGCCCATGCCGCCGCGGCGCTGCTGCTGGTATTCGGCAAGCGCCTGGCGCTTGATGTAGCCCTCTCGCGAAAGCGTCACAACCGCCGTCTCGCTCGGCACGAAGTCAAGCGGGTTGAAATTGGGATCGCTCGACAGATCGATCTCGCTGCGGCGGGCGTCGCCGTACTTGGTCTTGAGCTCCAGAAGTTCCGCGTCCATGATCTGACGCACGCGCTCGGGCTTGGCGAGAATGTCGAGAAGATCGGTCACCTGGTCGTGCGCATCCCGGTACTCGCCGTTGATCTTGTCCTGTTCGAGCCCTGTGAGCTTTTGCAACGCCATCTGCAGAATCTTTTCAGTCTGAATGTCGGAAAGGTAGTACAGGCCATCGGCTCTCAGACCACAGGCGGCATCCACTTCGGCAGGCCGATACTGAGCCGGATCGGCTCCAGCGAGCAGGCCCTTAACGAGCGCCGACTCCCAGCCCCTTGCCATCAGCTGAACCTTGGCGATCTGCGGCGTAGGCGCAGACTTGATTACGGCAATAAACTCGTCGATGTTGGACAGAGCCACCGCCTGTCCCTCGAGAATGTGCCCGCGCATGCGCTGCTTGCCCAGCCGGAACATCGTGCGGCGGTTCACCACCTCGCGCCTGTGGCGCAGGAACGCCTCGATCATCTGGCGCAGATTCATGAGCTTGGGCTGGCGATTCTCAATCACCACCATGTTGATGCCGAACGAGCTCTGCATCTGAGTGAGCTTGAACAGGTTGTTGAGCACCACTTCGCCAAAGGCTCCGGCCTTGAGCTCGATCACGATGCGCACGTCCTTGCTCGACTCGTCGCGGATGTCGTGAATGCCCTCGATCTTCTTGTCGCGCACGAGCGCGTAGATGTTCTCGACGAGAACCTTCTTGTTCACCTGATAGGGAACGTCGTCAACAATGATCGCCTGACGTCCGCCGGACAGTTCCTCGAAGTGCGTGTGCGAGCGCATGATCACGCGGCCGCGGCCCGTGCGGTAGCCCTCGTGCACGTCCTTGACGCCGTAGATCACGCCGCCGGTGGGAAAATCGGGCGCGGGAAGCCTTTCGATCAGCTCGTCAATCGTCGCCTCCGGATGAGCGAGCAGATGACGGCAGGCCTCGACCACCTCGCCGAGGTTATGCGGCGGAATGTTCGTCGCCATGCCCACGGCGATGCCCGCCGAGCCGTTGAGCAGCAGATTGGGCAGACGTGCGGGCAGAACCACAGGCTCCTGCTCGGAATTATCGAAGTTGGGCTGGAAGTCGACAGTGTCCTCATCAAGGCCTTCGAGCATCATGTCGGCGATCTGAGACAGACGGCATTCGGTGTAACGCATGGCCGCGGCACCGTCGCCGTCGATCGAGCCGAAGTTGCCCTGACCGAACACGAGCGGATAACGCATCGAGAAGTCCTGCGCCAGGCGCACCAGCGTCTGGTACACAGCCTGATCGCCGTGCGGGTGGTACTTACCGATCACGTCGCCCACGATGCGCGCGCACTTCTTGGTGGGATTGTTGAAGGTGTTGTGCAGTTCATGCATTGAAAACAGGACTCGGCGATGCACTGGCTTGAAGCCGTCCCGCACATCGGGCAGCG
>DNLN01000153.1:0-7731 GCA_003488465.1 Sutterella sp.
GTGGTCTTGCCGTGGTCAACGTGGCCAATCGTGCCGACGTTCACATGGGGCTTGGTACGTTCGTATTTTGCTTTTGCCATGGTTTACTCCTGACCAAAGCCGGGGCTTCCCGGTAATTTATTTGCTATGAGGCTAAAAAATTGGTGGTGCCCGTGATGCGGATCGGACGCATGACCTCTCCCTTACCAAGGGAGTGCTCTACCACTGAGCCACACGGGCATACTTTCATAAGAAGAGAGATGGAGCGGGTGAAGGGAATCGAACCCTCGTCATAAGCTTGGAAGGCTTCTGCTCTACCATTGAGCTACACCCGCCGCCTTACAACTGCGGCTCGGTTGAGTTTCCTTACCTCACTGCAATCTGAGACTTCTTATTAGTCGCTTGGTGGAGGGGGATGGATTCGAACCATCGTAGGCGTAAGCCAACAGATTTACAGTCTGCCCCCTTTAGCCACTCGGGCACCCCTCCGTAGCGAATGGCGAATTATGACGACACATCTTGTCTTTGTCAAGAGCCTTCGTCACGGCGTCCGCAGCGAGCAAGACGCCTGTTGCAAACGGGCTTGGGTCGCCCCGCCGCCTCATCTGCCAACTCGGCCGGTGCCGCCATCGCGCACCAGTCAAGGGAGGCGCAGTATAGCAAAGTTCCCGAGAAAGGCAAACCGCGCTACTTCAGGCCCAAAAAGAGCTGAAGCACCACAGCGCCCACAAGAAGCACCCATCCCGCCTTGCCGACGCTATCGGCCCAGGGATAGCGCTCTTCAAGGTATTCAATTTCTGCCTGCAGCCAGCGTTTGTCCGTCTTTTTGGCGGCGGCGACGGTGCGCGGTACGTTCCAGTACACGCGAAGCATGATGAGCAAAAGGCCGATGTTCCCGAGAGCACTCGCCTGCGCCCCCTGGACAAAATCGTTTGCCGCTGCGGCCGCAGCGGCCGCCGTCGCCACAAAGAGCCCCCATGAGGCCATGCGGATCTGTTGCGCGCTCTGAGCCCGGAGTTTCTCGATCGTCTTCTCGTCGACCATGCGTCGTGCACCTTCTTCGTTTCGCTGCGGACAAAAGAATCCGCCCGCCTTCACGGTCAATTGTCGCCGCAAGCGGGCGGTTTTGCAAAGAGGCGTTTCCTTTTGTTACGAACAGCCTCTTTGGCGCGATAATTCTGTAAAGTTCGAATCACGAGGCTGAACGATCGTTCAGTGAAAATGGATTCATTAAGGAGAAGGACCATGACAACTCGCTCGCGCTATCTGATTTCCCTTGCTGCTGCAGCCGCGCTGGCCCTGTCGTCAGTCGCCTATGCCGGTCCCCACGGCGGTCCCCACGGAGGCCCGCGCCACAGCATCCACCACGGCGGCCCGCACCATGTCCATCACGGCGGCCCGCGCCACCATCACCGTGGCGGCTGGATCTGGGGCCCGCTTGCTGCCGGCGCGGTGATCTACGGTCTGGCTGAGCTGAGCCGTCCGCAGACTGTCATCGTCCAGCAGCCGGCACCCGCCACGCTGTACCAGTCCTACCAGGGCAACGTCATCCGCTACGTGTACTGGTGCGAAGCCGAACAGGGCTACTACCCGCAGGTTCGCGCCTGCCCGACCGGCTGGCGCCAGATGCCCGCTCCGTAGGCCTCTTCAAGAGCGTCCCCAGAGAATGCCCGCACATGCCTGCGGGCATTCTCGTATAGGATTGCGCCGTTTCCGACTTGATTCGCGCCGTTCCCTTGCCATGGACGTCTCGCTTTCCATCATTCTTTTCTGCTGCGCCGCGTTCTTCATCGCGGGCATCATCGACTCCATCGCCGGAGGCGGCGGACTTATCACCGTGCCCTCGCTTCTGCTCTGCGGCGTGCCCGCGCATTTCGCCCTCGGTACGGGAAAGCTCGCGTCCTGTCTCGGAACGCTCTCGGCGGTGTTCTCCTTTGCCCGCAACCGGTATCTCGTGAATCGGATTCTGCCGCTCGGATTTCTGTCTGCCGCAATCGGCTCGGTTGCAGGCTCCTGGTGCGCATTGCAGATCGACAGCGCACTCATGGGAAAAATCATGGTTCTCATGCTGCCCGTCGGGCTTGTGCTGATGCTCGCAAGCGGCGGCATCAAGCTCACGAGCGGAGAACTTCCGCAGAAACTGCTCTGGCTCAAGGTGTGCTCGCTCGGCGCCCTCATCGGGGCCTATGACGGGTTCTTCGGGCCGGGAGCGGGAAGCTTCTTTCTGATCGGCCTGCACGTGCTGCTCAAGATGGACCTTGTACGCGCTTCGGCAAACTCCAAGATCTTCAACCTTGCCAGCAACTTCGGCGCCGTGTGCACGTTCGGCTCTGCCGGAACCGTGCTCTACACCCTTGCGATCCCCTGCGCCATCGCGAGCATCCTCGGCAATCAGGTGGGCGCGCGCCTTGCGATGCGGGTCGGCGTCAGGATCGTGCGCACAATGCTCTTTTTCGTTCTGTCGCTGCTGCTTGCGACGCTCGTCTATCGGTTCTTCCTCTCCGGAGCTGCGCTCTGAGAGGCGCCTAGAGGTCCTCGACCCACTCCTCAATCGCCCGGCTCACATCCTGCGGACACTCGGTCATCGGCCAGTGTGCGCACTGCACGACGCGCATCCGTCCATGGGGGAGCTTCTCGCACCAGGCCCGCATCTTGCCCGCATCCGTAAAGGTTCCGGCCGAAGAGCCGATCACGAGCGTCGGGAAGGTAAAGAGCGCGGCCTCGGGCGTCGCGCGGCCCACCTCCTGCAGATCCCTCAGGTACGTTGCGCTGTGGATGTACTGCAGATCGGCCCTTGCCGACGAATACTGCTCGATAAACTCCTCAAGCTCCCTGCCGCCCTTTGCAATCTTCTGTCTGGCGCCCGCATCCATCGCACGCAGATCCTGAGGAACGATCTCGCGCACGAACCCGATCCGGTTCATCGCGCGGAAGAAATTCTCTCCGGCGTGCAGCATCGGCACCTTCTTTCGCATGGCCAGCGCCTTGTCGGTGAGCGCCTCGTCAACGAGCGGATCCAGGAGCGCGATGCCGAGCACCCGATCCGGACGGTCCGTTCCAAACTTCATGGCGATCTGCGCTCCGAGGCTGTGCCCCACGACGACGGCGCGCTTCACGGCTGCGTCGTCCAAGATCGCAGCGATGTCTTCGCACCAGTCCTCAAGCCGCACCCGGTGCCAGTCGGCGCTTGCCGCGTGACCGCGAAGATCAAGGCGGATGAAGTCCCAGTCCTCCCGGAGCGCCGTCGTGTCCAGGAACTCCTCCCAGCGGCTGCCGTTGCTCGCAACGCCGTGAAGGAGCACGACCGTTCCCCGGGCGGCGCCCCGAGCAGGCACGCGTGACCAGTGGATCTCGGCCCCGGCTCTTACCGTCCGGCAACGCTCCTCGCCCGGTAGCAGTCGATAGCCAAGCGTGCGGCGCTCTTTTTCAACAGAAGACTTGCGAGTTGACATGGCAAAAGCAAAAAGACAATGAGTGGATGCAGCCCCGGCAGGGCCGCGGCGGCGCATTGTAGTGCAAATGGCGCCGGCCCCTCTTGCGCCACCTCCGCCCATCGTGCCATATCCTGATACACTCAGAAGGTCTACCTGTGACTGCTCGAAGAGCCTTGCCCCATGCCTGAACGCCAAAGCAAACCCCGCTCAAAGCTCATCCGCGAGATTGCCGTCGTACTGTGCTGCAAACTGCTGGTGATCTTTGCTCTCTGGTACTGCTTTTTCGGGCCGGACAAGAGAATCGAACAATCTCCTGACGTCGTTGCCGCAGGCATCCTCGGCACCCGGGAGGCCGCACAGGATTCTTTCAACTAAGGAGAGTCGCAATGTTTTCCAGTGCACTCGTTGATCTATCCCGTCTGCAATTTGCGCTGACGTCCATGTACCACTTCATCTTCGTGCCCCTTACTCTGGGCCTGTCGTTCCTGCTGGTGGTGATGGAAGCCTGCTATCTGACGACGGGCAAGGAAGTCTACAAGGACATGACCCGGTTCTGGGGCAAGCTCTTCGGCATCAACTTCGCCCTGGGTGTCGCAACCGGCATCACCATGGAATTCCAGTTCGGCACGAACTGGGCCTACTACTCCCACTACGTGGGCGACATCTTCGGTTCGCCCCTTGCGGTGGAAGGCCTGATGGCGTTCTTCATGGAATCGACCTTCATCGGCCTGTTCTTCTTCGGTTGGAAGCGCCTTTCCAAAGCCGGTCACTTCGCCGTCACGTTCCTCATGGCCCTCGGCTCGAACCTCTCGGCCCTGTGGATTCTCGTTGCAAACGGCTGGATGCAGTACCCCGTGGGCAGCGCCTTCAACTATGAGACGATGCGCATGGAAATGACGAGCTTCTGGGAGGTGGTCTCCTCTCCCTGGGCCCAGGCCAAGTTCATGCACACCGTCAATGCGGGCTACATGACTGGCGCCGTGTTCGTGCTGGCGATCTCCTCGTGGTATCTCATCAAAAACCGCGACATCCTCTTTGCCAAGCGCTCGGCGCTCATCGCCGCCGTCTTCGGCCTGCTCGCCACGGTCTTCACGCTGCACCTTGGTGATGAGTCCGGGTACCTCGTGACCCAGAACCAGCCCACCAAGATCGCCGCGATGGAAGCGATGTGGGAGACCGAGCCCGCGCCGGCCTCGCTCTCGCTGCTTGCTCTGCCCAACGAAAAGGAGCGCAAGAACGACTTTGCGATCGAGATTCCCTGGCTCTTCGGCCTCATGGGCACGCACAGCATCTCCCAGGAGATCAAGGGCATCAATCCGCTCGTTCTCCAGAACGAGGAGCGCATCCGCAACGGCATCGTCGCCGTGACGACGCTCGAAGCCCTTCGCAAGGACCGCACGAACGAAGCGCTGCGCGAGAAGTTCGAATCCGTGCAGCATGACCTCGGCTACGGTCTGCTCCTGAAGCAATACACGAACGACGTTGCCAAGGCAACGCCCGAAATGGTCCGTCAGGCGGCCCTTTCCACCGTTCCGACCGTCTGGCCGATGTACTGGTCGTTCCGCGGCATGGTTGGCGTGGGCATGATCTGCATCCTGCTGTTTGCGCTTGCCGCCTTCTACTCCATCAAGGGCACGTTCGTTGACAAGCCCCTGCTGCAGAAGCTCTGCCTGATGGCGCTGCCGCTGCCCTGGATCGCCTGCGAGCTCGGCTGGTTCGTCGCCGAATACGGCCGTCAGCCCTGGACGATCTACGAAGTGCTGCCGACGCACCTGTCGGTGTCCGCGCTCTCGTCCTGGGAGGTTCTGGGCTCGCTCATCGGGTTCGTGCTGCTTTATTCGGCCCTCATGGCGGTTGAGGTCTGGCTGATGGTGCGCTACGCGAAACTCGGCCCCGGCTCTCTTGGCACCGGCAAGTATTTTTCTGACAAACACTAAAGAGGCCTAAAAATGATTGACTATGAAATCCTGAGAGTCATTTGGTGGCTGTTCATCGGCGTGATTCTGGTCGGCTTCTGCATCATGGACGGCCAGGACATGGGCGTCGGCACGCTGCTGCCGTTCCTTGGCAAGAACGACACGGAGCGGCGCTGCATGATCAACGCAGTCGCCCCGCACTGGGACGGCAATCAGGTGTGGCTGATCACGGGCGGCGCGGGCATCTTTGCCGCCTGGCCCCTCATGTACGCCGTCGCCTTCTCGGGCTTTTACTGGGCGATGCTGATCGTTCTGGCCGCGCTCATCCTGCGCCCCGTGGGCTTTGACTACCGCAGCAAGGTCGCAACGACCAAGTGGCGCAACGCCTGGGACTGGGCGCTCTTTGTCGGATCGGCGATTCCGCCGGTGATCTTCGGCGTGGCGTTCGGCAATCTTCTGGTCGGCGTGCCGTTCCATTTCACCGACGCGATGCAGCCGATCTATACGGGCAACTTCTTTGAGCTGCTCAACCCCTTCAGCCTGCTCTGCGGCCTGGTCTCCCTTGCGATGACCGTCTACCACGGCGGCAACTATCTCGTGCTGCGCACCGAAGGCTCTTTGCAGGAGCGCGCCAAGACCGTTGCGGCGATGGCCGGTGCGATCTCGTGCCTGCTCTTCGTGCTTGGCGGCATCTGGGTGTACTTCGGCATCGACGGGCTCGTTGTGACGGGCGGTCTTGATCCGGCCGGTCCCTCCAACCCGCTCTTAAAGAGCGTTGAGAGCAGCACTGGCGCATGGTTCGCAAACTTCTGGGCGCAGCCCGCGCTCTTTGCCGTGCCCGGCATCGCCGTGGCCGCCTCGCTTGCGGGCGCAGGGTTCGTCAAGCAGGGCAATGGCGTGCTTGCCATCATCTGCTCGTCGCTCACCATGCTCGGCGTCGTGCTCACCCCGCTCATCGCGCTCTTCCCGTTCGTGCTGCCGAGCAGCTCGGTCATGAACGCGAGCCTCACGCTCTGGGACTGCACGAGCTCGCAGCTCACGCTTGAAGTGATGTTCTTCGTCGTGCTGCTGTTCCTGCCGATCGTGCTCGCCTACACGGGCTGGGCCTACAAGGTCATGTCCGGCAAGCTCACGGCGCGCTACATCGCCGAAAACGACCACATGCTCTACTAAGGGAAAGAACGGGAGACCGCCAGAACAAGCGGTCTCCCGGAAAGAATCACTTGAACGAGGTTCACCATGATCTACTTTTACTGGATGACCGGCCTGGCGTTTGCAATCCTGCTTTGCGTGGCCATCTGCGCTCACAAGGACATGCGCGGTGAATAGCGCCCCCGCCCGGGCCGTCAGCCTGATTGCGGCGGCCCTGGTTTTCGCCGTCACGGTGTTGCTGCCGCGGCTCATTGCCGTGGACAGCGCCCACGTACCCTACCCGTGGCTCGTCACGCTCCTGCTGGGAATGAGTTTTGCATGGGTGCACGGCTTTCACTTTGTCCCACAGAACCGATTTCTGCGGGTGCTCTTTTCGCCGCTAGCCGCCTGGCCGCTTCTTGCGCTTGGCGCCTGGGGCGTGTTCCTGCGCTGACTAAAAGACCTGCTCGCCGCGGTTGAGCAGCGTCTTCACAGAGAGTTCCAGATTCCTGTTCTGATCGGCGATCCAGACCATGCCGTCCTGGATCGTTGCCGTGAGGTGCATGTTGCGCGCCGCAAGGCTTTCGAGCTTTTCGGCGTCTTCGTCGGAGAGCGCCCGCACGGTGAGCTTGCCGATCTTTCCGAAGTCGCCCTTGTTGCTCGCCCACCAGGCCTCGGTCTTGGCTTCGTCATAGGCAAGCACCACGACGTCATCGCTTTTGCCCGCCGCGCGCCGCAGGGACTTGTTGTCGGGGTTGCCCACTTCGATCCAGCGGCCGATGTCGCCCGCCTCGTTCGTCTCATGAATGGCGGGCTCGCCCTCGGCGGAAAGCCCGCGGCCGAACTCGACATGCTCACCGGCATAAAGGCAGAATGCAAGGAGCCGCACCATCATGCGCCGCTCGGTCTCCGAAGGGTGTCTTGCGATCGTAAGCGCATGCGTCGCGTAGTACCCCCGATCGATGTCGGAAATGTCAAGCGATGCCTTGTAAATGGTGGCCCCGAGCGCCATGGGTAAGAGTCCTTGCGTGTACTGATCAGACCGAGAGCAGCGTCATCGTGAGCGGCACGGTCACCGCCGAAAAGAGCGTTGAAACGAAGATGGCGTTGCTTGCCATCGCCTCCTCGGCTTCGAATTCGACCGACATGATATAGAGATTGATCGCTACAGGCAGACTCGAAAGAAGCGTTGTCGCCTGCGTCTCCATCGCTCCGAGGCCGATCAGGCGGCAGAGCGCGTAGACAAGAAGCGGCTGCACGAGAAGCTTCAT
>DNLN01000153.1:7875-9948 GCA_003488465.1 Sutterella sp.
GCGCTCGTCACATGCTCGAGCGTCTTTTCCGCAACGGCAGGCAGATGCAGCCCCGTAAGGCCCCAAGCCGAGCCGATCAGGATGCCGAGCACGATGGGATTTTTGAAGATCCCCTTCATCGCGGTCACGAACTTGCGCCAGTCGATGCTGCCGCCCGTGCGGCCGAACTCCACGCAGACGGTCGCCGTCGTCCAGAGGAGCAGCACGTTGAAGATGATGAGCACCGAAATCGTCGGCATTGCGTTCTGCCCGAGCGCAAGCGCAACGATCGGGATGCCTAGCTGCACGTTGTTGCCGAAAATGCCGCCCATGCCGGTGATCACCTGCGCGGTCGAGTCCTGATGAAAGACACGGCGCCCCATCAGGCGCCCGAGCACGAACACCACGATGCAGGAGCCAAAGAACGCGATCAGCACGCGAAGATCCACGGGCGGCATCTCCGAGAGATGGCTCATCTGCCGAAACAGCAGCATCGGCATCAGGAATTTGAATACAAGTTTTGAGAGCGCCTTGCTCACGGCGCTGTCAAAGAGCTTGATTTTGATGAGCGCCCAGCCGAGAAACACCAGCAGGAAGAGCGGCGCGCAAAGCTCAAGGTGATAGGCAAAGTGCTGCATGGAAAAAATCGAAAAAACTGATGCCGGGAGGGAAACGGGCCTAATTATCGACGGCTCGTCGCTTTTTCGCTCGCGGTACAAAAAAATCTCCTCCCGCAGAGTCGCCCCGGCGAAAGGAGATTTTTTGGATCAGACCGCGCTGTTCAGACTAGAACTTGTAGACCATCTGAGCGCCGAAGAGGTACGACTCGCAGCGCTTGAACTTGCCAACCTGCTTGCTCGAGTCCTGGTTGTCGTAGACATTCTTGTTTCCGATGCCGTGAATCCAGCCAAAGCCGAAATCGCCCTGCAGCTGCTTGGTGACATGCCAGGTGGCGCCAAGGGTGAACCACATGCGATCCATGTCGGGAATGATCGTCAGACGATAGTTGCTCTGCACCGGGGACTTCTCATAGGCCACGCCGCCGCGCACGGTCCACTCGTCGTTGATCGTGTAGTCGGTGCCCAGCGTGAAGAGCCAGGAATCCTTCCAGTTGTTCTTGATCGATACCTTGGTTGATCCAGTAAGCCCTTTTATCGCGCCCTGCGCGCCTAAGTTGTCAGTAGAAATGTCCAAAGTCTTGAATGTCGACCAATCAGACCAGTGGATCAACCCGGACACACGCCACTTCGGTGTAACTTCCCAAGTAGCGGAAAGGTTTATCGTCTGAGGGGCCTTGAGGGTAGCCTTCGCCCCATTGGAACCGCTCGTTAACAATGATTCATATCCCACTCGACCGGGATTCATGCCAATTTTGAGCTCGCCCTTAGCCGTATGCTTCACGGAAGAACGATAGGACAGGCCAACTCGCACAGTCTCCACCGGCTCCCACATCACGCCAAAATTGAAGCCAGCAGCCCAGCTTGTTGCCTTGAGGCGACCATAGGCGTCGTGCCTTAAGTAGGCAGCCTGCCGCTGAGAAAGGAGCGAGGATTCGACAAATGCCTGTGCATATTCAAGCGAGGCGCCAAAGCCGATGGACACCTTGTCCGTCAGCTTGAACGCAAAGTTCGGATTGATGTCAAAGACCTTGATCTCCGAATTCATGCCCTTGTTGCCAAGGGTATAGCCGCGGCCGTATTCCGTTGCCATGCCGTAGGGCACCGTGATGCCGATGCCGAACCACGCGCTCTCGTTGATCTGGTGCGTGAGGAACATGTTGGGAATCGGCACGGCGTGCTTGCGGCCGTTGTCCGTATTGCCGGCGTTGTCCTTCACCGGCAGGTCCAGGGCAGCGAACGCGCCGCCGAACTGGAACTGCGTGCCAGGGAGCAGTGTCATGCCGGCCGGGTTGTACCAAACGGCGGAAAGATCGTCGCCCACGACGCCGGCGCCGGCATAGGCCCTGCCAAGACCTGCCACGGACTGCTCCATCAGTTGGAAGCCGCCCGCCTGAGCCGCAGAAACCGAACCCGCGACGAGAACAGCCGCAGCAGTCAGTTTGATTGTGGAGTTCTTCACAAAAATCTCCTAGCA
>DNLN01000153.1:10067-16977 GCA_003488465.1 Sutterella sp.
GCGGCTCGCTTGTTGCAGGGAGATTTTGCAAAGGAAGTCAACCCCGGATTTTGTCATTTTCCTAGGGTTTACCCTTATTACCCCATCCTCGGATTAATCCGTCCGTCAGAGACGCTTCGGCCCTTCGGATGGTTTTTCGGCTGATAGGAGCCGTTCAGACCCCTTCCTCATTGACGAGCTTGTACCAGCCCCAGCACACGCGGTAGCCCACCCAGACGCCCAGAACGGCAAATCCGATGAACCACAGTGCGAACCCGATTGCGATGAAGGACAGGATGAATCCCAGCACCGCCACGAAGAGCGTCCAGAGGAACCCGTAGAACACCGTCCTTAACTGCCAGGCGAAGTGACTGTCGACGTACGTGCCCCGTGCGTCGGACCTCAGGAACAGATTGAGAAGCACCGCTGCAACCGCAGGCCAGCTGAAAAGGAATGCCCCGATCACCGAGCCCCCGGCGGCAATGCCGATGAGAATCGACAACGCATGGAGCGCATAGACGATCTTTGCGACCGTGATGATCGAGCGCTTGGGCGCGCCACCAACGATGATGTCTTGCATTTCCGGGACCCTCGAAAGAAACATTTGGGAACGCCCGCTACCTTACCGCAGACGCGCCGCTCCCCGCGGAGCGGTTTTGCAAAACTTCCGCTGAAAGTTTTTCGATTTGTAGCAGGCAGCAAAAACCGGGCCGGCGCGGAAACCGCGAATCACAGCCCGGTCTTGGCTTTACAAGCCTGCGGGGCGCGTAACCGCCCCCGCAGGGGATGCGCTTAGTCGAGGAGATCGGCCGGCACCTTGCCGCCATTTTCGGCGAGCTTCTTCATCACGGCCTTGTGCAGCCAGATGTTCATCTTGGAATAGTCGCCGCCGATCAGTTCGGCCGGGCAGTTGAGTTCCTGGGCAAGCGCCTTGCGGTTGGCCAGCGAGGAGTCGATTCCGAGCAGCTTCATGAGGTCGACGATGGAGGTCTTCCAGTTGAGCTTCTGGGGATTGGCCTTGGCAAGCGCCTCGCACACGGCGACGACGTCCACGGGCTCGACGGCAGCGGCGGGAGCGGCAGCCTGCTCAACAGCGGCGGGAACCTCGGCAGCCTTGGCCGAACCAGAACCCGTCACGACAGCCACGGCCTTGTCCTTGAGCATGCCGAGCTTTTGCATGAAAGAAGAGAAAACACCCATTTTTTACTCCTTAAATAAATGATTTCCGCAATTGCTGCGGTCGTTCGGGATTATAGGCGCGCACCGGGCGTCCGATTTTGCGCGTTTGGCTATGCCTCGGGGTATCATTTCGCCATGCCTATCGGTGCCGCGAAGAAGATCATCCATTCGCGGGCTTTGTTTTGCCAAGGATTTTCCATGCGTATTCTGCTTGTTGAAGACGATCAGATGATCGGTGACAGCGTTGTGGACGGGCTCAAGGCCGAGGGGTATGCCGTCGACTGGGTTCAGGACGGCAATTCGGCCATCATCGCCCTGCGCACGACCCCCTTCTCCCTGATGATTCTCGATCTGGGGCTGCCCGGCAAGGACGGCCTTACCGTGCTGCGCGAAGCCCGCGCCCAGAAGATGCATCTGCCGGTGCTCGTCACCACGGCCCGGGATACGGTGCAGGACCGCGTGCAGGGTCTGGACGCCGGCGCGGATGACTATCTCGTGAAGCCCTATGACCTCGACGAGCTCTCGGCACGCATCCGCGCATTGCTTCGCCGCTCGGCGGGCCGCAGCGAACCCACGATCGAGCGCGGCAAGCTGCTCATCCGCCCCGAAACGCGTGAAGTCTTCTTTGACGGACAGCCGATCCTGCTTTCGAGCAAGGAGTACGCACTGCTCGTCGCGCTTGCCGACCGGCCGGGCGTCGTGCTCTCCCGCGGTCAGCTCGAGGAGAAGCTCTACAACTGGGACTCCACGGTGGGCTCGAACGCGATCGAAGTGCACATCCACCACCTGAGGAAAAAGTTGAGCAACGATGCCATCAAGACCGTGCGCGGCGTCGGCTATCTGCTTGAGACATAGCCCGCGATGGCTCTGAGCATCCGCGCCCGCATCGTCTTCTCCCTGGTCACGGCGCTTGCCGTGACCGGAGTCGTGGCGGCCGTCGCCACGTATTTCTCCGCCAAGGCCGCCTTCTCCGAACTCTTTGACTCGGAACTGCGCAGCACGGCGCTTCAAATCGTCGCACGGCATTCGACCGACATCAGCAACATCACGCTTGTCGGCCAGAGTCCGCAGCAGGAATTTCTCATCCAGATCTATGACGCCCGCGAGGATCAGCTCTACCAGTCCCGCGACGCGAGCCCGATTCCGCTTCCCGACAGCGAAGGCTTTTCCGAAGTTACCGACGAGCAGGGCAAGACCTGGCGCGTCTTTGCCGTGGCGAGCGGCGCACGCGTCGTGCAGGCCGCGCAGCCCGTGCAAGTGCGAAAGGCGCTCGCCACCAAGGCTTCACTGCACCTGCTGCAACCCCTTGTAATCGCGTTCTTTTTCCTCGCGATCGCGATTTGGTTCGTGATCGTGCATGCGCTAAGCAGCCTGAACCATGCAGCCAAGGAAGTGGAGAGCCGCACGCCAAGTTCGCTCGACCCGATTCCGAGCGAGGGGATGCCGCGCGAAGTGCGCAGCCTCGTTCTTGCCATCAACGCGCTTCTTGAGCGGCTCTCGGCAAGCCTCACGGCCCAGCAGCGCTTTGCTTCGGACGCAGCCCATGAACTGCGCACGCCGCTCGCGGCAATCAAGCTGCAGGGGCAGCTTCTGGCCCGCGCAAAGACCGACGAGGACCGCGCGAAGTACTCCGAGCGCCTGCAGCAGGGCATTGCCCGGGCAACGCGCCTCGTGCAGCAACTCCTCACCATCGCGCGCCTTGATCCCGAGGCAAAAAAGCCCCTGAGCGAAGTTGATCTTGCCGAACTCGCCCTGAGCGTGCACATGGATCTCGAGCCCCTTGCCGAGGGCAAGAACATCACGCTCACGGCAAAAACCTCCCCGGTCAGCCTCATGGGAATGCCGGACGCGCTGCGCCTACTGATCACCAACCTCTCGGACAATGCATTGCGCTACACGCCCGAGGGCGGCCGCATCGAGATCAGCGTTGCCTCCGTGGGAACCTCGGCCCGGATCGAGGTTGCCGACAGCGGTCCGGGAATTCCCCCCGAAGAGCGCGCTCGCGTGTTCGAGCGCTTTTACCGCGCCCTCGGCACCAAAGTGTCTGGAACCGGTCTCGGGCTTGCAATCGTGCATCGAATCGTTGAACTTCACGGCGGTAAAATTCAGATCGAAGACGGCCTTGAGCGGGCTGACGGCTCTGGCTTCGGAGCGCGGTTCGTAGTCGAGATTCCTCTTGAACCTTCTGTCGCCCTCGACTAACCGTCTGACTTCAAGCGGCGGCATAATCCCTGCGCATCTGGCGCTTCGCGCCTATCGCGCGCCCTTACTTTCTCAAAAAAAGGAGCTTCAAGCATCATGCTGGAATCGTATTTGAAGGATTTGAGTGAACTCGTCAATCTGGACTGCGGTACGGCCAATCCCGCAGGCGTCACCAAGGCCGCCGAGATCATGAAGCGGCATTACGACTCGATCGGCTTTCACACCGAACTCGTGGATCTGGGGCCTGAGGTAGGCAAGGGGCTGTTTGCCACCAACAAGCCGGGCGCCGATCACTACGACATCCTCTTTAACGCGCATCTCGATACGGTCTTCCCGGACGGGACGGCCGCCGCCCGGCCGATGTCCCGGGACGGAAACGAAGTGCACGGCCCCGGATGCTCGGACTGCAAGAGCGGCGTGCTTGCGATCTTCTACGCCATCCGCGCCGCCCGCCCAGAGGATCTTGAGCGCCTTGCGATCGCGGTCTGCCACAATCCCGACGAGGAGACGAGCTCCACGCATTCCTCCAAGTGGCTCGAGAGCGTCGCCAGAAAGAGCACCCGCGCGCTCGTGTGCGAAGCGGCCCGCCCGAACGGCGCGCTCGTTCGCTCAAGGAAAGGCTCCGGAACGTACTTCGCCACGTTCCACGGCGTGAGCGCTCACGCTGGAAACAATCCCGCAGCCGGGCGCTCGGCGGTCATGGCCGCCTGCCGCTTCTGCCTTGAGGTCGTCAAGCTCCAGGATCCCGACGGCAAGGGCACGACGGTCAATGTGGGTTCGATCAAGGGCGGCTCAGCCTCGAACGTCATCCCCGACACCTGCACGGTGGCGATCGACACGCGCTGCTGGCGCGACGAAGACGGCGACGAGGTGGATCGCGGATTGCGCGAACTTGCAACCCGCAACTGGGGCGAAGACATCACGGTCGAACTCCGCTGCCAGGCACGCATCCCTGCGATGCCCTATACCGAAGCAACCAAGGAGCTCGCCGCACAGATCACGCAGGCAGCCAAGATGGCAGGCTTTGAAGCGAGCTGGGTCGATGCGGGCGGCGCCTCCGACGCATGCCACATCGCCCGAACCGGCACTCCGGTGCTGGACGGCGTGGGCCCGGCGGGCGGCGCATTTCACTCCGACAAGGAATTCCTCCTTGTCGACACGATCGAAAACCGCACGGCCATGATGACGAAGTTCCTCTCGCTCATCTGACGCTCCTCTGCGCACCGGCTAGGGACGCCCTGCCGGTGCGCTTCAATCGAAAGAGACGATGCCGGTTCGAGAGTTTTCAGCAGATGTTCCCGCGTGGGCCAAGCGCGTTGCGAGCGCAATCTATGTCGCGCGTCTGCGCGCCGGGCTCACGCAAGCCGAACTCGCCCAAAGGGCCGGCGTGCGGCAGGCGACCGTAAGCCAGGCCGAGAACGACCCTTCTGCAATGCGCCTTGCTACGCTTGAGAGAATCCTCAGCGCCCTGCAACTCACGCTCACTCCCGTCCAAGCCCTGTAACAAGCTCTGTTACAAATTTAACGGAGCTGTTTCAGCTCGACATTGCCCCGTAACTTCTTGACGCGTCATTTTCGTCTATCGTTACCCCCGTCATCGGCGGAGGGCGCACTGTCTGCGCACTCCGCTTCGCAGAAGATTTCGGAGTTCATTCATGCAAAACAAGAAAAAGGCTCTGTTCGCAGCCATCATGTCCGCTCTGCTCGCCACGAGCGCCGCAACGCTACCCTCCACCGGATACGCCTTTGACATTCCGGGCATGAAGTCCGCGTCCGCGCGCGAGTCCCTGCCCAACTTCGTCGACCTTGTGGAGAAGTACGGCAAGGGCGTGGTCAACATTTCGATCGTGAAGAAGGCAAAGACGATCCAGATGGACAGCCCCTTCGGGGGACTTGACGAGCAGAGCGCCGAGATATTCCGGCGCTTCGGCTTCCCGCTGCCCTTCGGCGGCGGCTCTCGCTACACACCCGAGCAGCGCGGCACGGGTTCGGGCTTCATCATCAGCGCCGACGGCTTGATTCTCACCAATCACCACGTTGTCGAGGGCGCCGACGAGATCAAGGTGCGCCTCACCGACAAGCGCGAGTTCAAGGGCAAGGTGCTTGGCAGCGATCCCAAGACTGACATCGCCGTCGTGAAGATCGATGCAAAGGATCTGCCGGTGCTCAAGATGGGCAACAGCGACAACCTCAAGGTCGGCGAATGGGTGGCCGCCATCGGCAGCCCCTTCGGCCTTGACAACACCGTGACCGCGGGCATCGTATCCGCCAAGAGCCGCAAGCTTCCCGACGATCAGTTCGTGCCGTTCATCCAGACCGACGTTGCCGTGAACCCCGGCAACTCCGGCGGGCCGCTCTTTAACATGGACGGCGAAGTGGTGGGCATCAACTCGCAGATCTTCTCCACCTCTGGCGGCTTCATGGGCCTGTCCTTCGCCATCCCGATCGATCTTGCCCTGGAGATCAAGGATCAGCTCGTCAAGAGCGGCAAGGTCACCCGCGGCCGCATCGGCGTCATGATCCAGAACATCACGCCAGAGCTCGCCGAATCCTTCGGCCTGAAGGATCAGAAGGGCGCGATCGTCGCCCAGATCGAAAAGGACGGCCCGGCTGCCAAGAGCAAGCTGCGCGAAGGTGACGTCATCACCGCCGTGAACGGCAAGGCCGTCGAATCCTCCGCCGACATGCCCGTCATGATCAGCGCGATGAAGCCCGGCTCCACCGTGAAGCTCACCGTGCTGCGCGACGGCAAGAGCGAAGAAGTGAGCGTGATGGTGAGCGAGGCTCCCTCGAGCCCTTCGGGCGTCGCCTCTTCCGATTCCGCGAGCTCGGGCACGAAGCTTGGCGTCTCGGTGCGCGCGCTCACGAAGCAGGAATCCGAGAAGGCGGGCACCGAAGGCGTGCTCGTCGAGAAGGTTCAGGGCGCAGCTGAAAAGGCCGGCATCCTCACTGGCGACATCATCGTCAACGTGAACGGGCATGCGATCAAGGCGCCTTCGGACCTCAGAAGCGCCCTTTCCGGCGTGAAGAAGTCCGCCCGCGTGCTCGTGCAGCGCGGCAAGTCCCGCATCTTCATCCCGGTTCGCATCGGCGGGAAGAACTGATCGCCCTGATTCTGGATAGGCCCGGCACTTCGGGCAGCTCCTGAAAGAAAGGCCGTTTCCAGACTATCCGGAAGCGGCCTTCTGTTTGAAGCGGATCGGCACTCCGATCAGCAGTGACACGCGACGATATGCTCGGTGACGTCCGCGGCAAGCGCCTCACGGTCAAGATCGGGATGCGCAACAAGCCTCGGACTGAGGCCGTCCATCAGCGTCAGGTTCATTTCGATCCGGCGCCGCAGATCATCGTCCGAGACCTGAATGTGCTTCTTCATCACCTCAAGAAGCGCCTCGCGCCACTGTGCGTCGAACTCCCGGAGAATCTCACCCATGCGCCCGTTTCTCGTGCACTCGGATAGGATCTCGAGCGAAATCTTCGCCGTCTGCGAGTCAAGTCTCGACAGAACGATGCGCTTGACGTGCTCGCGCACCTCCTGCTCGCCGCCCAG
>DNLN01000184.1:0-5458 GCA_003488465.1 Sutterella sp.
ATCACCCACATGCCCGACGAGGATCCAGTAGACGTCATGGGCATCCGTTTCCCCAACACCGTCGGACTTGCTGCCGGCATGGATAAGAACGGCACGAGAGTTTCGGCTTTCGGCTCCCTCGGGTTCGGACACGTGGAAATCGGCACCATCACCCCGGTCGCACAGCCCGGCAACCCCAAGCCTCGTCTGTTTCGCGTGATTCCCGCCGAAGGCATCGTGAACCGCATGGGCTTTAACAATGAGGGCACGGAACAGGTCATGCGCAATCTGAAAAGCGCCGAAGCCTTCCATTTAAGAGGTGGAGTTCTGGGCATCAACATCGGGAAGAACAAGGTCACGCCGAACGAGAACGCGGTAAGCGACTATCGCATCTGTCTGCAGCGCTCGTATGAAAAGGCCGACTATATCGCCATTAACATCTCAAGCCCCAATACGCCCAATCTGCGCGATCTCCAGGCTGGCGCGCCGCTGCGCGAACTGCTGACCGCTTTGCGGGATGAGCGCCGCAAGATCATGGACGAGCGCGGGCTGTCCTACAAGCCGATCGCCGTCAAGCTTGCTCCCGATCTCGACAATGACGGGATTCTGCATGCCGTTGACATTGTTGTTGAAAGCGGCATGGACTGCGTCATCGCAACCAACACGACAATCAACCACGAGTCCATCCGGGATCTGCCGAACTGGAACGAGACGGGCGGCCTCTCCGGCAAGCCGCTCTTCGAGCGCTCCACCGAATGTCTGCGACTCATCACGGAACACCTGCAGGGACGCCTGCCCGTGATCGCCTCGGGTGGTGTCATGAGCGCAGATGATGCCGTTGCCAAGGTGCAAGCCGGGGCGAGCCTCGTGCAGCTCTATTCAGGCTTCATCTACAAGGGGCCCGCGCTCATTGCCGAATGCGTGGAGGCCATCGCCAAGTACCGCCAGACTCAGACCAGCTAAATCCCATCGGAGGAGAGCCGCCATGCTGATGCCCAGAATCAACACCGCCCCGTTCGCATTTCCGAAAATCATCATCGGCACGATGACCTTCGGCGAGCAGACCACGATCGCCGAAGCGCACGCACAGCTCGACTGGGCATACGCCGAGGGGCACAGATTCCTGGACTGCGCCGAAATGTATCCCGTGATGACCAAGCCGGAAACGCAGGGACTCACCGAGGAGTACATCGGCCGCTGGCTGCGGGGAAAGGATCGCTCAAGCCTGCTGATCGCCTCCAAGGTCACCGGTCCGGGGCGCTCATGGATCCGTGGCGGCAGATTTACCGTCCAGGGCATTCGCGACGCAGTGGAAGGGTCGCTGCGGCGCCTTCAGACCGACTACATTGACCTCTACCAGATTCACTGGCCGAGCCGCAGCGTCCCCGTGTTTGGGAACACGAGATTCACCGCCCCCTTGCATCCCGAGGAAGAACTCGGCATTCGCGAGCAGCTCGAAGTCATGGGAGATCTTGTCAAGGAAGGCAAGATCCGGGCCGTCGGCCTGTCGAACGAAACGCCATGGGGCGTGTGTGCATTTGCCAATGCCGCCGATGACTGCGGCCTGCCGCGAATTGTCTCTTTGCAAAATGCCTATTCGCTCACGAACCGCCAGATTGAGCAGGGGCTTGATGAAACCTGCTACCGCGAAGGTATCGCCATTCTTGCGTATTCCCCGCTCGCCGCAGGCACGCTCACCGGAAAGTACCTCAAGCCCGGAGCCGTCGGCCGATTTACGGTGTTCCCCAAGGACTTTTCGCCAAGGTATACGCGCCCAGCGGTCGCCCCTGCCGTCAAGGCTTATGTAGACCTCGCCGAAAAGCACGGACTGACGCCCGTTGAGCTCGCTCTTGGCTTTGCCTGTTCGCGGCCCTTCATCAATTCAGTCATCCTTGGCGCAACAACGCTCGAGCAGCTCAAGATCGACGTCAAGGCCTGCTCTACTCCAATCAGTGGCGAATTGCTGCGAGAAATCGATGCCATTCATCAGGCAATGCCCAACCCCGCGATCTGAGAAGCGCCTCAGAACATTCATCGCGCTGCAGCCGCAAAGGCCTCAGCGCGATGCTCTCGCGGCTTTCGCCAAAAGCCTCTGCCGGGACACTGACGCACGGCCAATCCGAGCTGAAAACATTCATCTCACGCTCGCGTTCATCGGCGAGCTTGAGCGGCCCCTCGCCGTTACCCTGAGTGAGGCCCTCGTCCAAGCGCAATTCAAGCCGATTCCGCCATGGCCCCTCACCCGCCTGGGGCGCTTTGGTTCGATCCTGTGGTGTGCGGGTGACGCCCTGCCTCAGCTTCTTGAAGCATCCGTTTCAGTCCGTGATTTGCTTGAAGCATTGCAAATTTCATACGATAAAAAGCGCTTTGCCGCCCACATCACCCTCGCCCGCAACTTCAGAGCTGCGCTCCCGGCGCCTGCTGACGAACTTCCAGAGCTTGAATTGTCCGCACCAAGGCTCTTTGTGAGCGAGCGCGACAATGCAGGGATTTTGCGCTATCGTTGTCTTTGAGCGGCAAGGGATGATTGCACACTGTGCAATCATCCTTCTTGACAGACCCCCATCACACGAAAAACCATCTTCTTCGCATTAACAGGCATGCCTCAAGATTTTCCTATTCGCCCTGCATTCTGGAACGTACCGATTTGGGCTGAAGTCGGCGTTTATCTGGTCGGACTCATTGCCGCAGTGCTCTGCATCGCCGGCATCGTCCGTGCCATTCGGCTGCGCAACCGGGGCACAGCCTCCCAGCCGCTCAATCCAGCAGAAACCAGCTGGAGGCTTCGTCGTCTGCTTTGGGAAACCCTCGGTCAGCAGCGCGTCATGCGCGGCGCCAGCGGCAAGGCGCACTTCGCGCTGTTCTGGGGGTTTCTGCTCCTGTTCATGGGAACCGCAACGGCAACCCTTGACTGGGACATCGGCCACTATGTTTTTGGCGAGCAGTTTCTCAAGGGCCGCGTCTATCTCGCATACAAGCTCACGCTCGACTGCGCAGGCCTTGCATCCGTCATCGCCCTCTGCTTCAGCCTGGGCAGACGCTATCTGTGGCATGACCCAAAGGTTGCGGAAAACACCGAACGGTTCACCGTCCTGATTGCAAGTCTGCTCTTCATCATTCTCACGGGCTTCCTCGTCGAAGCGCTGCGCCTTGCTGCCACAAGCCCCGCATGGGCCGTCTACTCCCCTGTCGGATACGCCCTCTCCCTGCTTTTTGCCGGAACTAGCGAAGAGACGCTGCGCTCGATTCACGCCTTTGTCTGGGTCATTCACGGCCTTGCCGCCCTGACCTTTATTGCGGCGATCCCGCTTACCTACTACGCGCACCTGTTCAAGACCCCCGTCTCCATCTTCCTGCAAAAGGCCGATCCCCAAGGGGCCATTGCCAAGATTGAGAATATCGAGGAACAGGAGACCTTCGGCATCTCGAAGTTCGATCAGTTCTCGCGAATCGACCGGGCCCGGGTGGACGGATGCACGGAATGCGGCCGCTGTCGCAGCGTCTGTCCTGCGGTGAAGGCCTCCACTGCGCTTGATCCCAAGCTGCTCGTCGGAGCGCTCAAGCGTCGGCTCCATGGAGAGAATTCCGACAAGGATCTCCTGGGCGGCATTGTCGACAAGCAGGCGCTTTGGAGCTGCACGACGTGTGGCGCATGCGCCAATGTCTGCCCGGCTCACGTTCCGCTGCCCGATCTCATCGTCATGATGCGTCGGCACCTTGCCTTGGAGCAAGGTGAGTTCCCCGACGGACTTGCCACGGCGCTTGAGAACACCCAGTCGGTCGGCAACCCCTGGGGCATGGATCCGGGCAGCAGGCTTGCCTGGGCAAAAGGACTTGACGTCCCCATTGCCAAACCCGGAGTTGAATATGACGTGCTCTACTGGGTTGGGTGCTCAGCCTCCTACGACCGCCGGGCCCAAAAAATCGCTCGGGCCATGGTTCGGATTCTGCGTGCTGCGGGCATCAATTTTGCCGTGATGGCCGAAGAGCGCTGCCATGCCGACTGGGCTAGGCGAGCCGGCGAGGAGTACACCTTCCAGCTCGCTGCCGCCGAAAACATCGAAAACTTCGGTAAGTACAGTTTCAAGAGAATCCTTACCGCCTGTCCGCACTGCTTCAATACGCTCAAGCACGAATACCCGCAGTTTGAGGGCGCACCGAAAGACGTCGTGAACCACGTCGAGTTCATCAACGAGTTGATTCGGAACGCTCGGATCAGCCCCGACGCAGCGTCAAGCCTTCCCGATCCCACGGTTCTGCATGACGCCTGCTACTTTGCCCGCTACAACGGCATCGTCAACGAACCTCGATCCATTCTGCGAAAGGCTGGAATCGAGCTCACCGAAGCCGAAAACAGCGGCTGCAATGCAACCTGCTGCGGCGCAGGCGGCAGCCAGATCTTCATGGATCGTCCGGGTCGAGTGAACGTGATCCGGTTCAAGGAACTCAAGGCAAGCGGCGCCAAGAACATCGCCGTCACCTGCCCGCACTGTCTCACCATGCTCGAAAGCGCCGCAGCCTCCGAAGGCCGGGATGGATTCGGCCAGATTGCCGACATCGCCGAAATTGTCGCCCGTGGACTGCCCGAGGCGCCAGCCGCTTCTTCTGACAAGGAGCATTCGCTATGACCGCCGAACTGACCTCCAGAGACCCGAAGACCGTCCAGGTTCTTGAACGCGCCCTGAAAATCCTGAGTTTCATCGCCTCGAAGCGCCAGCCCGTCTCCTTGCACGAGATTGCGGTTTCCATCGAGCTGCACCCCTCAACCGTACATCGTCTCTTGTGGAATCTTGCCGATCACGGCTACGCCGAACGAGACCAGAGCGGCTGCTGGAGGCTGGGCTTCATATACCTCGAATACGGACACCTTGTCCGCGACCGGCTTGATGTCAGGGAAAAAGCCCTGCCGCTCATGCAGGTTCTCTATGAAAAGACCGGAGAGACCATCAACCTGTCCATGCGTCACGGCGACTCGATGATGTACATCGAGCATGTCTATGCGCCCCAAACAGGCGTTCGCCTTGCAAGGCAGGTGGGCGCAATGGCTCCCCTGCACTGCACAAGCGGCGGAAAACTGTTTCTCGCTGAAATGCCGCCAGAGGAAATCTCCGCCTACATCGCCAGAACCAAGCTTCAGGGCAGGACGGAAAATTCGATCAAGACAGCAGAAAAACTCATCGTGGCACTGAGCCGCGTGAGGGAACTTGGCTGGGCGGATGACATTGAAGAGCTCGAGCCCGGGATCCAGTGCATCGGCGCCCCGGTGAGGGATGGCCAGGGTCAGATCGTCGCTGCCATCACCATCATCAGCGCAAGCTCCATGCAACGCAAGCCAGAATGGACGCGGCACCTGCTGTCGGCTTCGGCCGCTGTGTCCGCATCCATGGGCTGGCTCGGAACGAAAAATTAAGGTTGCGTCAGAGAACTAACGCACGCCCGTTCTGGCAAAGGACTCTTCGGCAGTCTTGACAACCTTTCT
>DNLN01000184.1:5521-12189 GCA_003488465.1 Sutterella sp.
GCGAGCGCCGAAGTGGGATCGATCACGAACACGGTCCTGCCGGCGATCTCCATATCACCCTCATCAAGGATGAGCGGCAGTTCCGTGCAACCGAGAATCAGCACGTTGCATCCGTGCTTTTGCACAAGGTACTCGGCTGCAGTGAGGAGATCCTCACGGCACTGCCCGTCGGTGAATCCCGCCTTGGCGCCCTTGGGACCATAGATCGCCCGCATCACAAGTTCCTGATTCGGCTGATCGGGAGCAACCATCGCAATACCCATGGCTAGAGCCTTCTCCGAATAGATTCCCGTCTTCACCGTGCCGCTTGTTGCAAGCAGGCCCACCTTTGCATTCTTGCCGTACTTCGCTTCGATCTCGTCCATCGTCACCTGCTGCATATTGATGAACGGAACCGTGAGATGACGCTGCAGGAACGGAACAAAGGCGTGTGCGGTGTTGCAGGGCACAATGAGCGCGTCGCACCCGTCGGCCTGAAGACGCCTGGCGCTGTTGTAAAGCGCAAGCGTGGGATCCTCTCCGCCTTCAAGCAGGCACTTCGTGCGGTCAGGAGTCTGGGGATTCTGCTCAACCACGAGCTTGAAATGCTCCTGGTCATTGGCGGCCGGCGTCGCCTTCACGATCTTGTCATACAGATCGACGGTGGCCGCGGGGCCAAGACCTCCAATGAGGCCCACCTTGAAAGGCTTGGCGGGCGGCGTGGGATCCGTGGCAAGGATCAGCCTTGCGTATTCATCAATCGGCAGACGCCCCCTGACCTCATCGACGGAGTCAACCAGGCGCACGGGCACTTCCTTTTGCAGCACACCGAGGAATCGATGCGGGCAGCCGCAGCTGAACGCCACAAGCTGAGCGCCGGCTTTGGCGAGGCGACAGATGGCATTGAATTGATTGATCTGCTTGTCGGCAAACGCCGTACGGGGATCTTCGGCGTCATGCCGCATGTCCCCTTCATCAATCGTCACCTTCACAGTGCTATCCAGACTGATCAGTGCTGCCTTGAGCTCAAGGGCGACATCCACATGTTCGCCGCCCACAATACCGATGTGAAGCATGATTGCGCCTTCTCCAAAAAACTTTCGATTCTCTCATCATACTCATCGCCGCGACGAAAACGGCGCCGAGTCGAAAACTTTCTCCACTCGCTACAGTCGCCGCAGGGACTCCCACACGCGCGTAAGCCTCTTCACGCTCACGGGCATCGGCGTGCGCAACTCCTGCGCAAACAGCGAAACCCTCAGCTCCTCAAGCAGCCATCGGAACTGCGCAAGCCGCGGATCCACAACACCGCGCCTGCTCGCAAGCTCCCTTCTGTACGGAATGCTCAGACGAGCAATGTCGGCACGGGCAGCCTCATCGCGCGCAGGATCATTCCTTAACTTTTCAAGCCTAGTCATGAGCGCCTTCGCGTAACGGGGATAATGCCGCAATTGTTCAGAGGGAATCTCAAGAAGGAAATGCTTGGGGAAAAGCTCCCGCAGCTGTCCCTCAATATCCTTCACGGCCTCAGGGAACCCCTTGTTCGCGGCAAGTTTCTTCGGAATCGGAGCGAGGGTCGCAGTCACTGACTCGAGCAACCGCTCGATCTCCATGCCGACAAGGGTGAGTCTTGAGCGCCCCTCGTCCTTGCGGGCGGCGAACTGCTCGGCATTCGTGGGCCAGGGCTCGGCCATGCACGCCAGGTCAATTGCGGCCTGCACGACCTCGTCCCTCAAACCCTCAAAACTCTCGAACGCGCCTGCAATCGGGGCGATGACGCTAGCCTGCATCTGCACGCGCTGCAGTCCGGAGAGATTCTTCTCCAAATACCGCACCTGCTCGCGCATCTGCAGAATGAACAGCCGCCGAAGCCCCGCGCGGTGCGCGCGCCTGGCCTGCTCGGGATCGTCAAACACCTCCAGCGAGCAGTACTCGCCTCGATCCACAAGCGCCGGATGGCCGATCAGCGAGGCGCCCCGGCGGGAGATCTCCATCAATTCCGGCAACTCGCCGAACGACCAGGTGACAATCCGGTCCGTTTCGCTCACCTCGGCATTCGGGGCGCTCTGCGCCATGCTGGCAAAAAGCTCCTGGGCTTGGCCTCCCAGCTCGGCCCTCAGTTCGGCCAGATTTCTGCCCATGGCAAGCTGTCTGCCGTGCTCGTCGATCACCTTGAAGTTCATCGTGAGGTGCGCCGGCAGAAACTCCTGCTTGAAGTCGGTGCGCTCGCATACCGCCCGGGTCTGTTCCCGAATATCGTCAATCAGAGCGTCAACGAGCGTCTTTCCTGGGACAGCTCTGCCGTTCACCCGTCGGTAGAACCCCATGGCATAGTCGGCAATCGGCACGCAGTGACGCCTGAGTCGCTGCGGCAGACTCTTGATGAGCGCCTGAACCTTCTCCCGGAGCATCCCCGGCACCAGCCAGTCGCAGCGCACCGGATCAATTTGATTGAGCACGAAAAGCGGCACCGCCATCGTGAGTCCGTCCCGCGCGGCTCCCGGCTCAAAATGGTACGAGAGCGCCATGGTAACGCCCGCCATTTCGAGCTTCTTGGGGAAGAACTCGACCGTGACCCCTTCGGCATCCCGGCGCATCAGCTCCTCCTTTTTCATGAAAAGGAGTTTGGGATCCCTGCTTTCGGCCTCTTTTCTCCAGCGCTCGAAGGTGACGGCGCCAACAACCTCGCAGGGAATTTTCTTTTCATAAAACTCCGCGATCGAGTCGTCATCGATGAGCACGTCCGGTCGCCTTGCCTTGTGCTCGATTTCACGGATTTCCCGCACCAGCCGCATGTTGTGCTCGAAAAAGGGAGCGCGGCAGTCAAAGTCACCCGCAACAAGTGCCTGCTTGATGAAAAGTTCCCGGGAGAGCGCGGGGTCATGCCTTGAGTAGCCGACACGCCTGCCCGAATAAATCGTGAGCCCATAAAGGCTTCCGCGCTCCAGCGCTACAACCTCTCCGCGGCTTTTTTCCCAGTGGGGCTCGGCCCAGCTTTTTTTGATGAGATGTGCGCCTTCGGCCTCAACCCACTCGGGTTCGATGTCTGCGGCGGTGCGGGCAAAAAGCCTGCTTGTCTGCACGAGTTCGGCAGACATGATCCATTTGCCCGCCTTCTTGGCAATTCCCGAGCCCGGCCAAACCCAGAAGCGGATTCCCCGGGCGCCCGCAAAGGGTGCGGCGTGAAGATCGGCATCGAGCTGGCGCATGCCGATGTTGCCGAGAAGACCGGTCAAAAGCGACCGATGAAGCTGTTCATAAGTTGCGGGAGCCGCGTTCACACTCCAGCCGTTTTCCCGAGTGAGTTCGCCCAACTGTCTCCAGACGTCACGCCACTCGCGCATCCTGCGGGGCGAGAGAAACCTCGCCTTGAGCTGCTCGGTGAGAAGCCTGTTGCTCTGCTTGGCGGCATTGGCATCGGTGTACCAGTTCCAGATCTTCAGCAGCGACAGAAAGTCACTCTTTTCATCCTGAAAGATCTTGTGCGCGCGATCGGCCGCATCCTGTGCCTCAAGCGGCCTCTCGCGAGGATCCTGAATGGCAAGGCCGGAGACAATGATGAGCGCCTCGCGAAGGGCACCCGCACCATGGGCGGCAAGAAGCATCCGGGATAGTCTCGGATCGATGGGCAGCCGGCTCAGCTGACGGCCGGTTTCGGTGAGCTCACCAGCGTCATCAAGCGCGCCCAGTTCGCCGAGAATCGCGTAGCCGTCGCTGATTGCACGCGCTGGCGGCGCCTGCACGAACGGAAATTCACGCACGTCGCCGAGCCGGAGCGCCTTCATCCGCAGGATCACGGCCGCGAGATTCGAGCGGACGATTTCCGGATCGGTGAATTCCGGTCGTCTCGCCCAGTCATTCTCGTCGAAGAGCCGAATGCAGATGCCGTTGGCAACACGGCCGCAGCGGCCGGCTCTCTGATTGGCGGAGGCCTTGCTGATCGGCTCAACGAGGAGCTGCTCGACCTTGTTGCGGTACGAGTAGCGCTTGATGCGCGCCAGCCCCGTGTCAATCACATACCGGATTCCCGGCACCGTGATCGACGTTTCGGCCACATTGGTCGCCAGCACGATGCGCCGGGGGCCGGAACTCCTGAAGATTTTCTCCTGCTCCTGCGCCGAAAGCCTAGCGTACAGGGGGAGGATCTCGACCTGCCCCGGACGATGACGCTTTCTGAGCACTTCGGCCGCCTCGCGGATTTCCCTTTCCCCGGGCAGGAAGACAAGGATGTCTCCGCGCCCTGCGTTTTCGAGTTCGTCGGCAGCATCGGCAATGGCATCCATGAGCGTGCGATCATCGTCTTCATCGGCATCCTCAAGCCCGCGGTAACGGATTTCCACCGGATACGTTCTGCCGCTGATCTTAAAAACCGGGGCGGGATGTTCCGGATCCCTTCCAAAGTGCGCCGCAAACCGCTCAGCGTCGATCGTGGCGGAGGTGACGATCACCTTGAGATCCCGGCGCTTTGCGAGAAGGCGCTTCAGGTATCCCAGGAGAAAATCAATGTTGATCGAGCGCTCGTGCGCCTCGTCAATGATGATCGTGTCGTAGCGACGGAGCATCGGATCGGTCTGGGTTTCGGCCAGCAGGATGCCGTCCGTCATCAGCTTGATGCTCGCCCCAGGCGTCGTCTCGTCAGTGAAACGAACCTTGTAGCCGACGACTTCGCCAAGTTCCGAATCAAGCTCTTCGGCAAGCCGCTTGGCAACGGAACTAGCGGCGATGCGACGTGGCTGCGTGTGCCCGATGAGGCCCTTGGCGCCTCGACCAGCCATGAGGCAGAGCTTGGGAAGCTGGGTCGTCTTGCCGGATCCGGTCTCGCCGCAGACGATGATCACCTGATTGTTTCTGATGGCATCAATGAGCTCCTCGGCATGTTCGCTCACGGGGAGCCCCGGCATCAGTTCGAGCCGGGGAATGGGATTGCGGATGATCTCGCCCCGCTCATTGCGGCGAACCACTATCTTCTGAGCAGGATGCACCTCGCCCTCGGAAGAGGGCTGCGGCTCAGGTGCATCCCTGCGTGCTGGCGCCTCGCCTGCGGGGCTCCTCTCAAGGCGTGGCCCCCTCACCGAAGCGGGTTTTGCTGACGAAGAGCTCGCTTTTTTTGCTGCGGGCACGGAAGTCGTTTCCTTGCGTCGCGCTGCGGAAACCTTCTCGGCAACTTTGCTTCGGTTCTGCCCGAGGGCGGTTTCTTTTTTCTTGGGCAATTCGGCCGGGGCCGTCTTCCCCTGCGCCGACCCCTGAAGTTTTGCGAGCTTCTTCTTGCCGCCAAAAGGCAGACCTGGCTCCTTGCGGATTGATTCCGGCGAGAGCATTGAGCGCAAGTGATCGAAAGGTCGGGAAGAAAAGTCTGCCATCCTCTAAGGCTCCAGAACGTAGTAGGCGCATTCTAAGGGCACCAGAGCGGGCTCCTCTTAAGAAGCATCCGGGGTTTCGGTCGTTACAATGGCTCTGGACATTGCGGGTGCGATCCGTGAATCCGCCCAAAGCCCATCACGAACAGACAAGGAGTCGATCATGGCACGCATGGTGCACTGCATTAAGTTGGGAAAGGATGCCGAAGGCCTGGATTATCCCCCGGTTCCGGGAGAACTCGGCAAGCAAATCTGGGCGAATGTGAGCAAGGAGGCCTGGCAGGAGTGGACCAAGCTGCAGACGATGATGATCAACGAGTATGGACTGAACTGCGCTGACATCAACGTGCGCCGGCACCTGCTTGAGCAGTGCCGCAACTATTTCTTCGGCAAGGGGGTCGAGCCCGTGCCCAACGCAACGCCCGTCGAAAAATAAGGCTTCCGCTTCCCGTTCATCTCGCCTGGGCCAATTGCCAGTCCAGGCGATTTTTTTTGCCGGTGTCTATTGACGCTCAAACCGTTTGACGCCCTCGCTCGTGCCAAGGAGCAGAACATCGGCGCCGCGTGCGGCAAAGAGCCCAACCGATACAACGCCGGGGATCTGATTGATCGCCGCCTCAAGGCCCATGGGATCGGTAATCGCGAGGCCATGCACATCCAGAATGCGGTTCCCGTTGTCGGTAGTGAAGTCGCGCTCCACGGGGTTGCCTCCGAAGGACCTCAATCTTGCGGCAACTGCGCGCAGCGCCATGGGGATCACTTCGACGGGAAGCGGAAAGTTGCCAAGCACCGGCACTTTCTTGCTTTGATCCGCAATGCAGACGAATTTCCGCGCGATCGATGCAACGATCTTCTCCCGGGTGAGCGCTCCGCCGCCGCCCTTGATCATCGAGAATCCGGGATCAATTTCGTCGGCGCCGTCCACATACACCCCGATCTCATCGACCTCGGTCATGTCCAGAACCTTGAACCCATATTGCTCAAGGCGCCTTGTGGAGCGAATCGAACTTGAGACGCAAGCGGGAATGTTGAGCGCACTCTGCTTGAGTTCATCGATGAAAAAGTCCACCGTGGAGCCGGTGCCGACGCCAAGGATCTCTCCTTCGCGCACATCCGCAAGCGCAGCGCGCGCCACAAGCCTCTTGAGTTCGTTCTGATCCATTTTCTGATTCTCTCCTAAGGGAAATAACGTCCGCGCACGCTCAGGCTATCTGCAGCCTGTCGCCAGTGGCGTATCGTTCAGGCACAATTTTGTCAGGTTTTCCTTCTTCGAGCCCCTTGAAAAAATCAGTACCGATGTCCTCCGAACCCACACATTCTCCAACCTCCGAC
>DNLN01000091.1 GCA_003488465.1 Sutterella sp.
ACGGCGGCACGGCTGACCAGCTGCTTGCCCTGCGCCAGGGCGAAGTGGACTTCTCCTGCGCCAAGGTGGCCGACGTTGCCAAGCTCGTGAAGGGCGACAAGCCCGAACTGCGTCTGCTCGGCGTGTTCGACACCAAGCGCGTCGCCGAATTCCCGGATGTTCCGACGCTCCGCGAACTTGGCTACTATCCCGAGTGGTACGGCTCGGCCCGCGCCCTGGTTGCTCCGGCCGGCGTCTCCAAGGAGATTCTTGACTTCTACGTGAAGGCCTTTGCCGACACGATGAAGGATCCGGAAGTGATCGAAGCCCACAAGAAGGCGGGCCTGAATCTCGACTACAAGGACAACAAGGAGCTCGGCAAGCTGCTCAAGGCTCAGCAGAAGTTCTGCAAGAATGTGATCAGCAAGCTCTACTAATCACGTTCTGAGCCGGATCCCGCGGCGCTTCGGCGCCAAGGGGCCCGAAAAATACAAAAACCGTTCCGGGACATTCTCCTGGAGCGGTTTTTTGATGGATGGTGCGCTTGATATTAATGGGAAAATTTTCCCAAGCAGAAACATTTATTCTACACGAAAATACTGGATGGAATAAGCCAAAGGGGATAATCCATCGGGTGAATGAAGAAAATCAAAATTGGCAGGAAAGGTATGCTGAATTGCGTAACCCAAGGAACAGTTAGGTAGTATGATGTAGACGTCTTCGGGGAGTGAGGATGATTCCCTGAAACTGTAATGGCGGACCGAGAGATGGGCGGTCCCAACACACTGAGAAGGCCTGGAAGGATTCCGGACTGCTCAATATTTAAGGAGTGTACATAAATGTCCCGTATTGAAAACGATTTCCTGGGTGATCGCGAAGTTCCTGATGAGTGCTACTATGGCGTTCAGACCCTGCGCGGCAAGGATAATTTCCATATCACCGAAATGCCCATGAGCCAGGAGCCGTATTTCGTCATCGCCTTCGGCTATGTCAAGAAGGCCGCCGCCATGGCCAACAAGGAACTGGGCACGATCCCGGCTGACGTTGCCGACGCCCTGATCTGGGCCTGCGACCAGCTGATCGCCGGCAAGTACCGCGACCAGTTCGTGACCGACTGGCTCCAGGGCGGTGCCGGCACCTCCACGAACATGAACTGCAACGAGGTGATCTGCAACCTCGCCGCCGAGCACCTCGGTTCCGTCAAGGGCGACTACAAGCGCGTCTCCCCGAACGACCATGCCAACTTCGGCCAGTCCACGAACGACACCTATCCGACGTCCCTGCACCTGGCGCTGCTGCTGCGCAGCAACGTGCTGCTGAAGTCCGTTGAAGACCTCGTCGCCGCCTACTACAAGAAGGCCGAGGAGTTCAAGGGCGTTCTCAAGATGGGCCGCACCCACCTGCAGGATGCTGTTCCGATGACCCTGGGCCAGGAATTCCATGGCTGGGGCTTCACCATCGCCGATGAGATCAAGACCATCCGCGAGGCTCAGGAACACCTCAAGATCGTCAACCTCGGCGCTACCGCCATCGGCACGAGCGTGACCGCTCACCCGGATTATCCGGCTCTCGCCGTCAAGTACCTCGCCCAGCTGACCGGCATCGACTTCAAGAACAGCGAAGACCTCATCGCCGCGACGAGCGACTGCGGCGCATACGTGGCCCTGAGCTCTGCAGTGAAGAGCCTCGCCGTCAAGCTCACGAAGGTCTGCAACGACATGCGTCTGCTCGCCTCCGGCCCGCGCTGCGGCCTTGCTGAGATCAATCTGCCCCAGCTGCAGCCTGGTTCCTCCATCATGCCGGGCAAGGTCAACCCCGTGATTCCGGAAGTGACCAATCAGGCTTCGTTCCTCGCCATCGGCCTGGATACGACCGTGATGCTCGCCGCCTCCGCCGGCCAGCTCGAGCTCAATGTGATGGAGCCCGTGATCACGTTCGCTCTGTTCACCGCCATGCGCGTGATGAGCAACGCCTGCAACGGCCTGCGCACCAAGTGCGTCGAGGGCGTGACGGCCAATGCCGAGCGCACCGCTCAGATGGTCATGAACAGCTGCGGCATCGTGACGCTGCTGAAGCCGCACCTCGGCTACAAGACCTGCTCGACGATGGCTCACGAGTGCTATCACACCGGCAAGTCCCTGCACCAGGTCGTGGTCGAAGAGCGCAAGCTGCTCACTCAGGAAGAGTGGGACAAGACCTTCAACCTGCAGAACCTCATTGCTCCGAAGTTCGTGCAGTAATACCGATTTAGTCCCCTAGGAGCTTGAGCGGAAGCAGGTCCAAAAGCCGCTTCCGCCCAAGCGTTATTTTGGGGGATGAATAAAAGAACTGCGACAAGCAGTCGTTACCACTAGGGAAATCAAAACATGGATATCATGACAATTCTTCAGATCGTCGTCCTGCTCGGCGCGATCTTCCTCGGTGTCCGCCTTGGCGGCATCGGCATCGGCTACGCCGGCGGCGCTGGCGTGCTCATTCTGGGCCTGTGCCTCGGCATGAAGCCCGGCAACATCCCCTGGGACGTGATCCTGATCATCGCTTCGGTGATCTCCGCGATCTCTGCCATGCAGCTCGCTGGCGGCCTGGACTATCTCGTTCAGATCGCTGAACGCGTTCTGCGCAGCAACCCCAAGCACATCAACTACCTCGCCCCGATCGTCACCTATGTCCTGACGATCTTCGCCGGTACCGGCCACACCGCCTTCTCCATGATCCCCGTGATCGTTGAAGTCGCCAAGGGCCAGAACATCAAGCCCGTGTGCCCGCTGTCGATCGCTGTGGTTTCCTCCCAGATCGCCATTACGGCTTCTCCCGTGTCCGCCGCCGTGATCTACATGTCCGGCGTGCTCGAGGGCTTCGGCTGGTCCTATCCGGCTCTGCTCGGAATCTGGCTGCTCACCACGTTCGTCGGCTGCATGCTCACGAGTTTTGTGATGACCCTGATCTCCAACATGAAGCTTGACAGCGATCCGGTTTATCTTGACCGTCTGGCCAAGGGCCTCGTCAAGAAGGCTTCCGAGGGCAGCGCCAACAAGCAGCTTAAGCCCTATGCCAAGCGCTCCGTGGCGATCTTCCTGCTCGGCGTTCTCGCTGTCGTGTGCTACGCCTCCGCGATCAGCCCGGCTGTCGGCCTCATCAAGCCCGTGATCGTCGGCCGTGACGCCGCCATCATCAGCCTGATGCTGCTCGTCGGCACCCTGATCACGATCTTCTGCAAGATCGAAATCGGTGACATCGCTTCCGCATCCGTCTTCAAGTCCGGCATGGTCGCCTGCATCTGCGTGCTCGGCGTTGCCTGGCTCGGCGACACGTTCGTGTCTGGCCACAGCGGCGAAATCAAGGCCTTTGCTGCTGAAACGGTTGCTGCTTATCCGGCTCTGCTCGCCGTGGTGTTCTTCTGCGCCGCCATGCTGCTGTACAGCCAGGCCGCTACCGCCAAGGCCATTACGCCGGCTATCGTTGCCGCCCTCGGCATCACCGCTGCCAACCCCGGCGACAGCTACATGCTCGTTGCCTCCTTCGCAGCCGTGTCCGCCCTGTTCGTTCTGCCGACCTACCCGACGCTGCTCGGCGCCGTGCAGATGGACGACACCGGTACGACCCGCATCGGCAAGTACGTGTTCAACCACGCCTTCTTCCTGCCGGGCGTCCTCGCGATCGCCTTCTCTGTGGTTCTCGGCTTCCTGGTTGTTGGCTTCGTCCACTAATCCAAAGTCTTGATCCGTGGGCCGGATTCTCAAAGAAGACGGCTCACAGCAGAGTTGATCAAATCAGGCCTGCAGCTCCTTTTGGGGTTGCAGGCTTTTTTTGCGTCAGCGATGAGCGACTGTTTGACTACATATACCCCCATACCTATAACACGGATTCCCATACAGGTATAAGGAGTTCATCAATGTGGTTCAAACTCATGGAGCGCCTCGAAGCGCTCATGGAACTGGGCGGCACGAAAAAGGACATCGTGCGTCGTGCGCGGCTGACGCGAATGCCTGGTGAGCGCTGACGAGGTGCATGTGGGCGACCTTGTCCGGGTGCTTGCCGGTGAAGCAATCCCCGTGGACGGCATCATTGTGGAAGGTCAGACATCGGTCAATGAATCGATCCTCACAGGAGAGCCGATACCGGTTGAAAAGAGACCGGGGGATGCGGTGAGCAGCGGCACGATCAGTCAGTTCGGCACTTTCGACATGCGTGCCGAGAGAGTGGGCGAGGACAGCGCAATCCGCCGCATGGTGGCGTTGGTGCGCTCGGCGGATGCGGGCAACATTATCGTGATTGTGAATTCGGCCCTGCTGCTGCGCTGGAGCCGACCGCGCGACACCGTTTTTTTCCAGCGAAAGGAGCGAATCGGGAGCGGCTCTCAGGCATAATGCAGGTGTTTGATTGAAGGCGAGACGCGAGCGGTTTTCATCCGGCAGCGGATGGCGCTGCCTGCCTCTCTCCGAGCAGAGAACTCAGAGATATGAAGCAATGCATCGATGCTGACAATCTGCACCGCAGGTTTGCCAAAATCATTGGACAGATCAAGGCGATTGACCGCATGATCGATGAGGATATCCCGTGCGAGGACATTCTCTCGCAGATCAGCGCCGCCAAGTCCGCGCTCAACAAGGCCGGACAGGTAGTGCTCGAAGGCCATATCCGACACTGCGTGCGCGATGCCGTCGCACAGGGCAATGCTGAGTTGGAGAACTTTGCCAAGGCAATCGAGCGTTTTGCAAACATGCGGTAGCGGCTTGAGCCGCAGCACGAAAAAACAAGTCGACCGCAGAGCGGGACAAGGTCCTCTTTGCGGTTTGCTTGCCTTTGAGGCCGGATAATGGAAGATATTTTGATTAACTGTTCCCTCCGGGAGACGCGCGTTGGCGTGCTTGCCGACGGCGTGCTCGAGGATCTGCACATCGAGCGCAATGCCTCGAGGGGACTTGTCGGCAATGTCTACTTGGGGCGCGTCATGCGCGTTCTGCCCGGCATGCAGTCGGCCTTTGTCGATGTTGGCCTGGAGCGCACGGCGTTCCTGCACGTGCTCGACATTGAGGCCGCGCATGCGGGCGCCGAAACCCGGCCCATCGAAAAGATTCTCTCGGAAGGGCAGAACCTGCTCGTGCAGGTCTCCAAGGACCCGATCGGGAGCAAGGGCGCGAGGCTCACGACGACAATCAGCCTTGCGGGCCGCAAGCTCGTCTTCCTGCCGGGGGACGACCACATCGGCGTCTCGACCCGGATCGAGGACGAGGCGCTCAGGGAGAGCCTTCGCGAGCGCGTGGACGCCTTGAGGCCCGAGGTGGGCAAGGGCGGCTACATCGTCAGAACGAGCGCCGAGGAGGGCGCAAGCGACGAGGAGTTCCTCGAGGACATGGCGTACCTTGCGCGCCTCTGGGGCGAGATCCAGCAAAAGCGGGTGGGGCTCGAGGCGCCGGCGCTTCTTTATGAGGATCTCTCGCTTGACAAGCGCGTGCTGCGCGACATGGTGCAGGCCGGCACCCGGCAGATCATCGTGGATAGCCCCAAGGTGTTCGCAGAATTGAGGGACTTCGCTTCAACGTTTGTTCCAGGCGTGCTGGGCCGCCTTGTGCCCTACAGCTCCGAGCGTCCGCTTTTTGAGGCCTACGGCATCGAAGAGGAGGTCGCTAAGGCCCTTTCAAGGCGCGTGAACCTCAAGTCGGGCGGTTATCTTGTTGTCGACCAAACCGAGGCGATGACGACAATTGACGTCAATACGGGTGGTTTTGTCGGCAAAAGAGACTTTTCTGAGACAGTCTTCAAGACGAACCTCGAGGCCGCGCAGATGATCGCGCGACAGCTTCGCCTCAGAAACCTCGGGGGCATCATCATTATCGACTTTATCGACATGGCTAGCGTCGAGCACCGGGATGCGGTGCTTGCCGAACTGCGCCGCGCGGTCGAGGCCGACCGGACCCGGATGACGATTTCCGAGTTCACTGAGCTCGGGCTCGTGGAGATGACCCGCAAGAGAACCCGCGAGAGTCTCTCGCACGTCATGTGCGAAACCTGTCCGGTCTGTCAGGGCAGGGGCAAGGTGAAGACCGCCCGTACAGTCTGCTACGAGATCATGCGCGAGATTCTGAGGGAGTCGCGCCAGTACCGGGATGCAAAGAGCTTCAAGATCATCGCCTCCCAGACGGTGATCGACATGCTCCTTGAGGAGGAGTCGCCGGCGCTCGGACTGCTGCAGGAGTCGGTCGGCAAGCCCGTTGCGCTCGAAGTGGTGAGCGAATACACCCAGGAAGAGTACGACGTGCTCATCCTCTAAAAGAACACAGCAAAGGGACCGCATGCGAAATCACATTCTTCTCGTGAGCGACCAGGCCGGGTACGGCAAGGTCGCCCTATCGGCCCAGTTTCCCGTGCTCTCGCACATGGGCTATCAGCTCTACAACCTGCCGACGGCGCTCGTCTCGAACACCTTCAACTACGGCAAGTTCGACGTGCTTGATACGACCAGGTACATGAGAAACACCCTTGCCTGCTGGAAGGAGCTCGGTTTCCGGTTCGATGCGGTGAGCACAGGTTTCATCGCTTCGGCCGAGCAGGCCGAGCTCGTGGCTGGCCTTTGCCGCGAGCAGGCCGCCCAGGGAGCGCTCATCTTCTCCGACCCGATCATGGCGGATGACGGCGAGCTCTACTGCGGCCTCACGGACTCGACGGTTCAGTTTCTGCGCACGATCATTGCCGAGGCCGACGTCATCACGCCCAACTACACCGAGGCGGCACTGCTTGCGGGCCTACCCTACAGGCCGGCGGGCGAGACGAGAGAAACGCTCCGGGCGATGATCGACGCGCTGCGCGGCCTTGGCGCGAAGTCTGTCGTCATCACAAGCGTCTGGCTTGACGGCAGGGACATCGTCTGCGGCTTTGACCATGCGCGGGGGGCGTATTTTTCCTTTGAATACGAGCGGGTGCCCGTGTTCTTCCCCGGCACCGGGGACATCTTCTCCTCGGTTACGCTCGGGCGGCTTCTTGAAGGCAGGACGCTTGAAGAGTCGGCAAAGGCTGCGGCCCGTGTCGTCTACCGGATGGTGCTAGCCAACCGGGAGATCGCGGACAAGTTCCGGGGGCTGCCGATCGAGCGCTGCCTCTCGATGATCGACTAGGGCGCGGCTATGAAAACCTTGAGGTCAAGCGGGTGATGGATCTTGACCACCCCGTGAAGACGGTGCTTGAGACGGTTGACTTCTCCGAGAAGAAGGCCTCCGGCAAGCATGTTTGCTCCATTTGCGGCTACGTCTACGATCCGGCCGAGCATGACGGAGTTGCGTTTGAGGATCTTCCGGATGACTGGAAGTGCCCCCGCTGCAAACAGACCAAAGACAAGTTCAACAAAGCATAAACAAGTATTCTTAGTGGCATGGGTATCTGCGGATATCCGT
>DNLN01000008.1:0-9571 GCA_003488465.1 Sutterella sp.
CCTATTGGTATCATCTAGTCGATCAGGGACGAATGAACGAATTCATTGACTGGGGCAGGCTGATCCCCGAGTACACGCCGCAAATGGAGGAACAGACCCGGCGCATGATTGCGCGCGGCGTCCCCTCCCGGGAGATTGAACTGATGCTCGGCATCCCGCACAACATTGTGGATCAGTGGCGCAAGACGCCCTGATGCGATGGTTTCGGCCATGTGATGCGCCGCCCGTGCCGGCGGCCTCTTTAGGAGAATAGCGATGGGCTCTCTTGATTTCATCATGAAACCGCGTTCGGTTGCCGTGATCGGCGCCAGCACCAAGCAGCACACGATCGGTTCGGACATCATGAAGCGGCTGCAGGAGTACCAGTTCTGCGGAGCGATCTATCCGGTCAACCCCAAGGGCGGCGTCATCGAGGGGCTGCAGGCTTACAAGAGCATCCTTGAAGTCCCCGGCGATGTGGATCTCGCCATCATCGTCGTACGCAACTCGTTTGTGCTCGATACGATCGATCAGTGCCATGACAAGGGCGTGGGCGGGCTCGTGGTCATTTCTGCCGGCTTCAAGGAAGCAGGGGCTGAAGGTGCGCAGCTTGAGCGCGAACTCCTTTCCAAGGTTCGCAGCTACGGCATGCGCTGCGTCGGCCCGAACTGCCTTGGCGTCGTCAACACGGCTCCGTCAGTCCGGCTTGACGGATGCTTTGCGGAAAGCCTGCCCGAGCGCGGTGACATCGGCTTTGTATCACAGTCAGGCGCCCTGGGCGGCGGCATCCTGAATATTCTCAAGGATCTCGGAATCGGCTTTGCGCAGTTCATCTCCATCGGCAACCAGGCGGATGTGAACGCCGAAACGGCCATGGAATACTGGGAGAATGAGCCGGACGTGCGCCAGATCCTTCTTTACATGGAATCGATCCAAAATCCGGAGAACTTCCGCAAGCTCGCCACCCGCATTTCCAAGAAAAAGCCGATTCTCGCCCTGAAGGCGGGCCGCTCGGCCGCAGGCGCGAGCGCCGCGAGCTCCCACACGGGATCCCTTGCCGGTTCCGACAAGGCCGCTGCCGCGCTGCTCTCGCAGTCTGGCGTCATCCGAGAATTCTCTCTGCAAAAACTCTTTGCAACGGCAAAGGTGTTCCGCAACTGCCCCATTCCAGCCGGCGACCGTATTGCCATCATCACCAACTCGGGCGGCCCTGGCATCATGGCGACCGACGCCGTGATCGAGCACGGCATGGCGATGGCCAAGATCAGCGACGCAACCAAAGAAAAGCTCCGCTCATTCCTGCCCGCGGCTGCCTCAGTCAAAAATCCTGTTGACATGATCGCCTCGGCCCCTCTTGAGCACTACCGTCAAACCTTGGAAACAGTGCTTGCCGACGAAGCGGTGGACATGGTGATCACAATCTACCTGCCGTTCCTCGGACTGAAGGACACTGATGTTGCCAAGTGCATCATGGAAGTGAAGGCCGCTCATCCTGAAAAACCCATCGTGGGCGTCTTCATGACCAAGAACGAGTTCTTCTCGTCGATCTCAGAAATGAATCCATCGGTTCCGTTCTACATGTATGCCGAAGAGGCCGTCGATGCACTGTCGCGCCTCAATGAGCAGCGCATCTGGATGAGCAAGCCCGAAGGAGTCATCCGCTCGTTCGACGTGAATCGAGAAGCTACGCGCAGGGTGTTTGCCGCGGCGCTTGCCGAAAACCGCGCCCAGCTCACCACGCGCGAGAGCATGGATGTGCTCGAAGCCTATGGCGTCCGCGTGTGCGGATCGGGCTTTGCCACGGATGTCGAGCAGGCCGTCTCGATCGCCAACCGCATCGGCTACCCCGTCGTCATGAAAATGACGAGCAAGACCACCTCGCACAAAACCGATGTCGGCGGCGTGCGCGTCAACATCACTTCCGAGGACAAGCTGCGCGCCGAATACGCCGACCTCATCGCCAAGCTCTCCGAACGCGGCCTTCTTGAGGGCCTTGAGGGCGTCATCATTCAGGAAATGGTCAAGGGCACGCGCGAGATGGTCTGCGGCATCGCAACCGATCCCCAGTACGGCCCGATGATGATGTTCGGTCTGGGCGGCGTCTTCATTGAAGTCATGAAGGACGTAACCTTCCGTCTAGCTCCGCTCACGGACATCGACTGCACGGAGATGGTCCGCAGCGTCAAGGCCTACAAGCTGCTTGAGGGGGCTCGCGGGACGACGCCCGCGCAAATCCCGCAGATCGAGCAGACGCTCGGCCGGCTCTCGCAGCTAGTCGGGGACTTCCCGTTCGTCGACGAGCTCGATATCAACCCGCTCATGATTTCCGAAAAGAACGGCGAAGCCATCGCCGTGGACGGACGCATCAAGATGCGTCTGGATGAGGCAAGAGACGCTCTCGCCTAAAGCCCCGGGGAAACAAAGGCGCGGTTCGGAGAAGCAATTCCCGCCGCGCCTTTTTTGCATGTCTCACGCAAGTCGCACCTATAAGCCGGATTATGTTCCGCGCCGCGCAAGCGGCACGGTGACGACCATTCATCTAGAGCGAAGTTCACACCGCGCTTCAAGCCATCTACCCGCAGCCATCTCCCGGACCGGGATCAAGCGGCTGCTTATTTGATGTTGCTCCCCGTAGAGATTGCCCGTTTCACCCGGACCGAACCGGCTCGTCTCTGTTGCTCTAATCCGCGCCTTGCGGCGGACAGGTGTTACCTGCTACGGCGTCCTGCGGAGTCCGGACTTTCCTCAGACAGAACCAAGCTGCCCGCGGTCATCCGACACGGCTTGCGTGAGGCCGAGACTTTACTCGGATTACCGGCACAGTGCAATCCTTTTCGGGCATTTCCCCCCAGAGGGACGCTCCTCGGGTCAAGAGCCCGATCTCTCTGATCCGATCCATTTTTGGGCGGCCTTAAGCATTTTTTCGCTACCGTGGTGCTAGCCTTCGCGCTAAATTGTGCAGTCGGCTTTCCCGCTGGCCCCAGACAGTGCCTGCGCACCGCCGACCGAATAAAGTGAAGAACACCGTAAGGAATTGATTCTATGTCCATCAATGAAGAACTGTTTGCCCGCGCCCAGAAAACCATCCCTGGCGGCGTGAACTCTCCCGTCAGAGCCTTCCGCAGCGTCGGCGGAGCCCCCCGCTTCATTACGCGAGCCAAGGGCCCCTACATGTGGGACGAGGAAGGACGCTGCTTCATTGACTACATCGGCTCATGGGGACCCATGATTCTCGGACACAATCACCCGAAGGTGGTTGAGGCCGTTCAGAGCGCCGTTGAAAACGGATTGTCCTTTGGCGCTGTCACCAAGGCCGAAATCCTGATTGCCGAGGAGATCGTCAAGCTGATGCCCAACATGGAGCAGGTGCGCCTCGTGAGTTCAGGCACCGAGGCCGGCATGAGCGCCCTGCGTCTTGCACGCGGCTACACGGGCCGCAACAAGATCGTCAAGTTCGAAGGCTGCTACCACGGCCATTCCGACAGCCTGCTTGTGAAGGCGGGCTCGGGAATGCTCACCTTCGGCAACCCATCTTCGGCCGGCATTCCGCTCGGAACCACCCAGCACACGCTCGTGCTTGAGTACAACAATCCCCAGGCCCTCAGGGAGTGCTTTGCCCAACACGGCAACGACATCGCCTGCGTCATCGTCGAAGCAATCGCGGGCAACATGAACATGGTTCCGGCGACGCAGGAATTCATCGACACGATGAGAAGCCTGTGCACCCAGTATGGAGCCCTGCTCATCGTCGACGAAGTGATGACGGGATTTCGCGTCGCCCTGCAGGGTGCGCAGTCGCTCTACAAAGTCGAACCCGACATCACGATGCTCGGCAAGGTCATCGGCGGCGGCATGCCTGTTGCAGCGTTCGGCGGACGCAAGGAAATCATGGACAAGATCGCACCGCTTGGTCCGGTCTACCAGGCAGGCACGCTCTCGGGCAACCCCGTTGCCGTGGCCTGCGGTCTGGCCACCCTCAAGGAGATTCAGCGTCCGGGCTTTTATGACGAACTGTCGGCAAAGACAACCCGGCTCGTCACAGGGCTTTCCGAAGCCGCACGCGCAGCCGGCGTTCCCTTCTGCGCCCGCAGCCAGGGCGGCATGATGGGGCTGTTCTTCCTGCCGCAACTGCCGCAGGGATTTGGCGACGTCATGAAGGCCGACCCGGCAGTCTTTGCCCGGTTCTTCAACGGGATGCTCGATCGCGGCGTGTACCTGGCCCCCTCCATCTATGAAGCCGGGTTCGTGTCGATCTCGCACTCCGACAAGGAGATTGACGCCACCATTGCCGCTGCCCGTGAATCGTTTGCACTGCTCTAAAGCCGAAATGCATCTGCGCAAAACACTTGCCAAATGGCTTTTCGCCGCGGCAGCGCTTGTTTCCGGAGCGGCCGCAGCAGCAACTGCCGACCTGTTTGCGCTCGCGTCAGCGCAAACCTCGGAGGCCGCCCCCAGGGCGGTCACCGCAGCGCTGCTCTCGAGCTACCGCGATGTCCGATCGAAGACGTCCTTTGACATTGCAATCAAGCTGCAGCATGAATACGGATGGCACACGTACTGGCTCAATCCCGGAACCTCCGGCAAACCGACCGGCATCAAGCTGCGGGTGCCTGCTGGCTGGAAGGTTCAGAACCTCGGCTGGCCCACTCCGGATAGAGTCCGCAAGGGCCCCATCACCAGTTTCGTGTACTCTGGGCAAACCCTGATCCCCTTTCGGGTGACAGTCCCTGCCAGCGAGAAAATCAACACCGAGCAGACAATTACGGCCCATGTTGAATGGCTGGCCTGCAAGGACGTCTGCATACCGGGAGAAGCCGATCTCACTCTGCCGATCAGGGTCACCGAGATCGTGGTTGCAACCTCTCAGGCCGAACAGATCCTGCAGTCCGAAAAACTGCTTCCCAAGCAGATCGGCGAGTCGAGCAGAGTCCAGGCCCGGTATGAGGCAAACCGTCTGCGCATCGATGTTGTCAAATCCCTGGGGAAGATCGAAAACAAGATCGACGTGTTCATTGCCGACCGCGGTCTCATCAATTACGAGCAGGAGCCCGTTCGCCAGGACGGCGAGGACACGATATCCCTGTACTTCAAGACAACCGAGCTCTTCCAGCAGAAACCCCCGGAAAAGTTCATGGCAGTCGTAGTGGCCGACAGTCCCCGCTCGAATGGCTGGGCGGTGCAGACCGAAGTCATCCCCGAACCCGGGCATGTCAGCCGCATCCCGTTCCTTTCCATGGAAAGCACGGTTCAGGAAACACCCGGCGTCTCTCTGTCCTCGCTTTCTGCAATCCTCTTTGCCTTCCTCGGAGGAATCATCCTCAATCTCATGCCGTGCGTTTTTCCCGTGCTGAGTCTGAAGATTCTGCAGCTTGTCGGCACAGAGCGCAGAAAGGGGGCTCTCTGGGTACACGGTTCAGCCTTTACCGTCGGAATTCTGCTCAGCATGCTCGTCCTTTCCGGGACGCTGATTGCTCTGAGGAGCGCAGGCGCCGCCATCGGCTGGGGCTTTCAGCTTCAGTCACCCTGGGTCGTGACCATCCTCGCGCTGCTCTTTTTCTCGATTACGCTCAATCTGCTCGGACTGTTTGAGTTCACGGCCGCAAGCCGCCTTGCCGATGCCAGGGCCATCCGCTCCCTGCCCGCCCATGGGCCGGCAGGCAGTTTCTGGACCGGGGTTCTTGCCGTCGTGATCGCCTCTCCGTGCACGGCGCCCTTCATGGGGGCGGCTCTCGGATACGCCATCACGCAAGGCGCCAAAGAGGCAACTGCCATCTTCCTTGCCCTCGGGTTCGGCATGGCACTGCCCTGGCTCCTGCTCACGATCGTCCCCTTCTGGACTCGCTGGCTCCCCCGCCCCGGTGCGTGGATGATCACCATGCGCCGCATCATGGCAATTCCGATGTCGCTTGCTGTACTGTGGCTGCTCTGGGTGCTCAGTCACCAGATCGACCTCTATGGAATCGTCACCGTGGTGATTGCGGCAGGCGCCGTCACCATCCTGCTCTGGGCAATCGGCAGAGCCCAGTACGGACGCAGTTCCTCAAGTGTGCTCAAAGCCGTGTGCGCGTGTTTGTCCGTAGTCTGCATCGGCCTGATCTCCACAGGACTTTTCAACTCAAATCAGGAAAGCCAGACAATCGGCTGGGAGAGGTGGAGCGAGCAGAGTGTCCTTGACGCACTTGAACACAAGTCTCACGTCATTGTTGATTACACGGCCGCCTGGTGCGTCACCTGCCAGTTCAATGAGGCCAATGCCATCCGTACGAAAAGAGCCGAGGCCGTCATGACCCGCCTCGGATATCGGAAATTCGTGGCGGACTGGACAAACCGCGATGAAGCGATCACCCGATCGCTCGCACGGTTCGGCCGAACCGGCGTTCCGCTCTATGTGCTCTACAACGGCAAGACCGGGCAGGCGAGAGTTCTTCCGGAACTCATCACCGCGCCGATGTTCATTGAGGCACTGGAAAAGAACGCGGCCGACTGAAACCGCGGCAGGAACGGCGCTTCGCCCCGTCAGGGCAACGCGCCCTCCGCCACCCAGCGGTTCACAAAATCAATGAAGCTCTTGGCCATCGGGCGCTTCGCCTCGCCCGTCTGATTGACGATCACGGCAACGCTCCAGCGTCTGCCCGAGACATCCGTCACATAGCCCGCCTCGGCCCACACATTCCTGATGTAGCCCGTCTTCATGTGGGCGCTTCCGGCAGAGACGCCGCGCTTGCGCATCGTGCCGTCAAGACCAGCGATCGGCAGGCTTCCGATGAACTCGGCGGCATAGGGACTTTTGTAGGCATAGTTCAGAACTCGGCCCATGGCCTGGGGCGTGACCCTTGCACTGCGCGACAGCCCCGAACCGTTTTCCAGGACGATCTCACCGGGGGCAACGCCGCAGCCCGCAAGCCACTCGTTCATGACGCGCTTGCTGCGCTCGATGGAAGCCGGCTCGGCCCAGCCTTTTTCATCCATGAAGGAGAGCGTGAGAAAGAGCTGTCGGGCCATGGGATTGTTCGAATACTTGTTGATGAAATCGACAATCGTCGTGAGCGGCTTGGAATCATCGGTCAGAAGCAGGAATGCATCCGGATCGGCCTTACCTTCGACTCCCCTTCCCTTCCAGACGATGCCGACCTGGTCAAGCACGTAACCGAACGCCCGGGTGAAGAATTCATCTGCGGAGTAGCCCGCGTAATGCCAGGACTTCGTCCCGCAGGCAAGCGGATAGCGGCCCCGGAACGTTACCCGAGCGGTTGAAAAGTCTCCGCGCAGCCGCCTTTGCCACTCATCGCCCTCGCACCTTGCCTTTCGGTCAAGGCGAACCGTCCTTTGAACACGGATGCCTCGCAGGCCGGGAAACGTCGTGACGCGCGCGATTCCCGCCGGCGAATCCGGATGGAAGGTCATCGACAGGGACTTCATGTTCGTGAGAAGCGCGTCTGCGCCGACGTTGTACGACTCGTTCGCCTCGCCGTCAAAAGCTCCCTGATCGATCACCTCGACGGCAAAGGCGGAGCGATCGAGCGTGATGTTCCCGACAATCTCCCGCACGCCAAGGCCACGCAGCCTCTCGGCCATCAGCCAGAGCGACTCGCTCACGCGATGCGGGTCGCCGTCGCCGGTGATCGAAACGGAGCGCACGCGCCCCCTGGCGTCCGGAGCGCCCGCGGACCGAACCAAAGTCTTCCAGCGGAAGGCTGGAGTGAGAAGATCAAGGCCAGCCATCGTCGTCAGAACCTTGGCCGTGCTCGCGGGCACGAAACGCTTGCTCTCATTCACCGCAAGGACGGGCTCGTTGCTGCCTGCTCTCGAAATCCAGATGCCGATCATCGGTTCGGCAAGCCCCGCTTTCCCGGCAGCCATCGAGAGCGCTTCGGGCATGCCCGCAAAAGCGCCCGTCGCGCCAGCAATCACGGGAATCATCACAACAATCTGTTTTACAAGAGTTTTCAATGCCACTTCCTGCCTCATTCCATCAACGGAACAACATTCGGCGAATTTTCGCAGATCGGGACTTGAAAAAAAACAGCCCCGTCCCCATATACCCTTTTGCGTGAGGGCGGGGCATGATGCCTCGTCCAACAGATTTATGACAGGCCGCCGGCAACCGGCGGCAGATTTTCAACAATTTGGAGTTAGAAAAAATGCAGATTCGTCCTTTGCACGACCGCGTGATTGTCAAGCGCCTTGAGGCCGAGACCACGACCGCCAGCGGCATCGTCCTTCCCGACGGCGCCGGTGAAAAGCCCGATCAGGGTGTTGTTCTGGCTGTCGGCCCCGGCAAGCGCGACGACTCGGGCAAGATCATCCCGATGGACGTCAAGGTCGGTGACAATGTCCTCTTCGGCAAGTACTCTGGCCAGACCGTCAAGGTCGGCGGCGAGGAAGTGCTCGTGATGCGCGAAGAAGACATCATGGGCGTTCTCGAGTAATCGGATCCTCAACCTTTTCTGACACGATTATTTTGCAAGGAAATTCACAAAATGGCTGCTAAGCAAGTTCTTTTCGGCAATGACGCCCGCTCCCGCATGGTTCGCGGCATCAACATTCTGGCCGATGCCGTCAAGGTCACCCTCGGCCCCAAGGGCCGCAATGTCGTTCTCGAGCGCTCCTTCGGCGGTCCGCTGATCACCAAGGACGGCGTGACGGTTGCCAAGGAAATCGATCTGAAGGACAAGTTCGAGGGCATGGGCGCGCAGATGGTTCGCGAAGTCGCCTCCAAGACCAACGACAACGCCGGTGACGGCACCACGACCGCCACGGTTCTGGCGCAGGCCATCGTTGATGAAGGCATGAAGTACGTTGCCGCCGGCATGAACCCGATGGATCTGAAGCGCGGCATCGACAAGGCCGTCGCCGCCGCCATCGAGGAGCTGCGCAAGATCTCCAAGCCGACGACCACGAACAAGGAAGTCGCCCAGGTCGGCGCCATTTCCGCCAACTCCGACACGGAGATCGGCGACATCATCGCCCAGGCCATGGATAAGGTCGGCAAGGAAGGCGTGATCACGATCGAAGACGGCAAGAGCCTGAACAACGAACTCGAAGTCGTTGAAGGCATGCAGTTTGACCGCGGCTACCTCTCCCCCTACATGGTCACCGATCCCGACAAGATGGAAGCCGTCATTGACGATGCTCTGATCCTCATCACCGACAAGAAGATCTCCAACATTCAGGACATCCTGCCCCTGCTCGAGCAGATTGTCAAGGCCGGCCGCAAGCTGCTGATCATTGCCGAGGATGTCGAGGGCGAGGCCCTTGCCACCATCGTGCTCAACAAGCTGCGCGGCACCTTCACCTGCATCTGCGTCAAGGCCCCCGGCTTCGGCGACAGACGCAAGGAGATGCTGCAGGACATCGCCATTCTCACCGGCGGCCAGGTCATTTCCTCCGACGTTGGCATGGAGCTCAAGGACGCCACCCTGCAGATGCTGGGCCAGGCACACCAGGTCAAGGTCAGCAAGGAAAATACCGTCATTGTCGATGGTGCCGGCAATCCCGCCGAGATCCGCTCCCGCGTCGCCCAGATTGAGCGTCAGCTGGAGACCACCACTTCCGATTATGACCGCGAGAAGCTGCAGGAGCGTCTTGCCAA
>DNLN01000008.1:9703-9848 GCA_003488465.1 Sutterella sp.
TCCGCATCGAGGACGCCCTCAACGCCACCCGCGCCGCTGTTGCCGAAGGCATCGTCCCCGGCGGCGGCACCGCCTACGTCATTGCCGCGAAGGCAGCCGACAAGCTCACCGCCACCCTCGAGGGCGACGAGAAGACCGGCGCCGC
>DNLN01000152.1:0-1311 GCA_003488465.1 Sutterella sp.
CCGTGTCCTGGCCGCCCGTGACGAACGTGCCGCAGCGCTCCCCGCGGGCAAGCACCATTGTGAGAGGCCCGGGCCAGAAGGTCCTTGCAAGAAGCCATGCGGCGTCCGGAATGTCCTTCGCCCAGAAGGGCAGGGCCTCGGCGCTCTTCACATGCACGATGAGCGGGTGGTTCGTGGGCCGGCCCTTCACGGCGAACGTGGCGAGCACGGCCTCGCGGTTGTCCGCGTCGGCGGCAAGCCCATAGACCGTCTCGGTGGGAATGGCGACGAGTCCGCCGGCTAGCAGAATGCGAGCTGCCTTGCGGACCGCGACCTCGTCGATCGGAGGATACATGCCCTTGCTAGCCCTCGAGCGGAATCTTCGCCGAAAGAACCTTCTCGCGCTGCGCGGCGCGGAAGGCGGCGAGCTTTTCGGCAAGACCCTTGTCCGAAAGGGCGAGGATCGCGACGGCAAAAAGGGCCGCGTTGCCGGCGCCGGCTTCACCGATGGCGAACGTGGCGACCGGGATGCCCTTGGGCATCTGCACGATGGAGTACAGGCTGTCCTGACCGGAAAGGTACTTGGAGGGAACCGGCACGCCGAGCACGGGAATGGTGCACTTGGCGGCGAGGACTCCGGCGAGGTGGGCGGCGCCGCCCGCGCCTGCGATGATGCAGGCAAGGCCTCTGTCGGCGGCTGTTGCCGAATACTCGAGGGCTTCGTCCGGAGTGCGGTGGGCGCTCAGAACGCGCACCTCGTAGGGAACGCCGAAACTATCGAGCGTCTTAGCGGTGTTCTGCATCAGGGGCCAGTCGGAGGTCGATCCCATGACAATGCCAACCAGGGGCTTTTGTTCGTTCATTTTTGAGGTCCAGAAATCAGGGAATGGAAAAATGCAGGACGGCAAAGCAAAAAGCGCGCAGAGCCTGAGGGCTCGCGCGCGCTTTTCCGCAAAAGCAGCGAATCCCGCGGATGCGGGGGGATTCTAGCCGCTATTCAACATCCTTGCCCGAGAGACGCACCAGGGCTTCGCGGTACTTCATGGCGGTCTTTTCGATGATCTCGGCGGGCGGCACGGGTGCGGGCGGCGTCTTGTCCCAGGTCTGGGTCTCGAGCCAGTCGCGGATGAACTGCTTGTCGTAGCTCGGGGGCGAGATGCCGACGTCATACTGGTCGGCAGGCCAGAAGCGGGAGCTGTCGGGCGTGAGCACTTCGTCCATCAGGCACACTTCGCCGTTCTCATCGATGCCGAACTCGAACTTCGTGTCGGCGATGATGATGCCCTTGGTGGCGGCGTAGTCGGCGGCGCGCTTGTAGAGCGTGAGCGTGAG
>DNLN01000152.1:1443-3366 GCA_003488465.1 Sutterella sp.
TCGGCCTTGGCCGCCGGGGTGAAGATGGGCTCGGGGAGCTTTTCGGCCATCTTGAGGCCCGCAGGGAGCTTCACGCCGCAGACGCTGCCCGTGGCCTGATAGTCCTTCCAGCCGCCGCCGATGATGTAGCCGCGGGCCACGCACTCGACAAGAATCGGCTTCAGACGCTTGACGACCATGGCGCGGCCGACGACCTGATCAACCTCGTCGGGAGCGACAACGGTTGCGGGATCGATGCCGGTGAGCTGCGTGGGCAGGTCGGCCGTGAGCTTGTTGAACCAGAACTGCGTCAGCCCCGTGAGCACCTTTCCCTTGTTGGGGATGGGCACGCTCAGGATGACGTCAAACGCGCTGATTCGATCCGTTGCGATCATGAGCAGCTTGTCTTCGCCCACGGCGTAGCACTCGCGCACTTTGCCGCGATACACGCAGGGCAGGCTCTTGATCGAGGTATTCATTAGACCAGACATGAATGTCACTCCTCGCTTTGAAGGAAATTAGGGAATTAGAACGTCGGCATTTTAGGCAAAACGGCACGGAGACGCAGGGCGAAGAGAGCGGCTTTTGCGATGCGATTTGCCGTCTAGGGCAGATTGCTGAATTCCCTGCGGCAAGGGGGATGTCCCGGGAGAATCGAATGTGGTTGAACGATAGGCTGAAAGCAATGCGTTGTTGAAGACCTGGAATTTTGGGGGCGATCGGTATTTCCTTGACTCGTCCCGAACAAAGTTCTGCAGCCCGGCGAGCAGGTGGGCACAAGACAACTTGGGAAAACAAAAAGTTGACAAATTTTGTCAGGTAATGTGTAGAATTCCCGACCAATTCGGTAGGGTATTTTCCCTGCCGGCCCTTCTGACCCCGAAAATCAACAAACGCAATGAAGCTTACAACGCGCGGTCGCTTTGCCGTCACAAGCATGATCGATCTGGCTCTGTATGGAGCCAAGGATCCGGTCCGGCTCTCGGATATTGCCAAGCGCCAGCAGATTTCCGTGACGTATCTCGAGCAGATCTTCTGCAAGCTGCGCCGCGCGCAGCTTGTCGTGAGCTCCCGGGGACCGGGGGGCGGCTACCGTCTTGCGCGCGCGCTCGATCAGATCACCGCCGGAGAAATCGTCTCGGCCGTTGAAGGCCGGGTCGATGCCACGCAGTGCCAGGGCGACGCCTCCTGCAGGGGTGGGGCCGAGTGCCTCGCGCACGGCCTGTGGTCCGAACTCAATCACACGATGGCCGAGTTCCTGAACGCAAGGACCCTTGCCGACATCGTGGAGCGCTATACCACCCGGCACGGCTCCGAAGCTCGCGTACCGGTGTCTTCGATTCTCCCCGCCCATGCGGGCAGCCAGCAGGCGAACCAAGAATTTTTCAAACGTTAGGATGCAAAAATGAAACTTCCCGTTTATCTCGACTATTCGGCCACGACCCCGGTTGATCCGCGCGTTGCCAAGAAGATGATTCCCTTCCTTTGCGAGCAGTTCGGCAATCCGGCGAGCCGCTCCCACAGTTACGGCTGGGAGGCCGAGAAGGCCGTCGAAGAGGCCAGAAAGGAAGTTGCGGCCTACATCAACGCCGATCCCCGCGAAATCGTCTGGACCTCGGGCGCAACCGAGTCGGACAATCTCGCCATCAAGGGCGCCGCTCACTTCTACAAGGACAAGGGTAGGCACCTCATCACTGTGAAGACCGAGCACAAGGCCGTGCTCGACTCCATGCGCCACCTCGAGACCGAGGGCTATGAAGTCACGTACATGGATGTCAAGGAGGACGGCCTGCTTGACCTCGCGGCCCTTGAGGCCGCGATCCGCCCCGACACCATTCTCGTGTCCGTCATGGCGGTCAACAACGAGATCGGCGTCATCCAGGACATCGCCGCCATCGGCGAGATGTGCCGCAAGCACGGCGTGGTGTTCCACTGCGACGCGAC
>DNLN01000152.1:3518-8740 GCA_003488465.1 Sutterella sp.
AAGGGCATCGGTGCGCTCTATGTGCGCCGCAAGCCGCGCATCCGCATTGAGCCGCAGATCCACGGCGGCGGACACGAAAGGGGCATGCGCTCGGGCACGCTCGCCACACACCAGATCGTCGGCATGGGCGAAGCCTATCGCCTGGCGCGCCTTGAGCAGGCCGAGGAGGTGAAGCGTCTCACCGCGCTGCAGAAGCACTTCCTCGAGGGCCTGAAGGCCAGCATCCCGGACATCGTGATCAACGGCTCGCTCGAGCACCGCGTCTGCACGAACCTCAATGTCTCCTTCGAGTACATCGAGGGCGAGAGCCTCATGATGGCCGTGAAGGATCTCGCCGTGAGCTCGGGCTCGGCCTGCACGTCCGCATCCCTTGAGCCGAGCTACGTGCTGCGCGCCCTCGGCCGCAGCGACGAGCTCGCCCACAGCTCGATCCGCTTCACCTTCGGTCGCTTTACGACCGAGGAGGAGATCGACTTTGCCGTGAAACTGCTTGCCGAGAAGGTCGCCAAGCTGCGCGAGATGTCGCCCCTTTGGGAGATGCATCAGCAGGGCATGGACCTCACCAAGATCAAGTGGTCCGCTCACTAATGAGAATGAACGCGGGCCGCCCGCCCGGTTTGAAAGAATACGTAAAACGCCTGACACAGGAACGAAAAAATGCCTTACAGCGAAAAACTGATCGATCATTATGAAAACCCCCGCAATGTCGGCACTCTGGACCAGAGCGACGAGAGCGTCGGCACCGGCATGGTGGGCGCTCCGGCCTGCGGCGACGTGATGCGCCTGCAGATCAAGGTCAACAAGGAGGGTGTGATCGAGGACGCCAAGTTCAAGACCTACGGCTGCGGCTCGGCCATCGCCTCGAGCTCGCTTGTCACCGAGTGGGTGAAGGGTAAGTCCGTCGAGGATGCCGCCAAGATCACCAATGCCGAGATCGCCGAGGAGCTCGCGCTGCCGCCCGTGAAGATCCACTGCTCGATTCTTGCCGAGGACGCCGTGAAGGCCGCCATCGACGACTATCGCGCCAAGCAGAAAAAGTCCGACAAGCAATAGGGGAGAAGACGATGGCAGTGACATTGACCGAAGCGGCCGCCAAGCACGTCGCCGCATTTCTTGCCAAGCGCGGCAAGGGCATCGGCCTGCGGCTCGGCGTGAAGACGAGCGGGTGCTCGGGCATGGCCTACAAGCTTGAGTTCGCCGATGCCGTCAATCCCGACGACCAGGTTACCGAAAGCTTCGGCGTGAAGGTGCTCGTGGACGCCAAGAGCCTTCCCTACATTGACGGCACGGAGCTCGACTACGTCAAGCAGGGCCTGCAGGAGGGCTTCAAGTACAACAACCCGCAGGAGAAGGAGCGCTGCGGCTGCGGCAAATCCTTCCACGTCTAGAGGGGGCTCGCATGGCCGATCTCACGCCGTTTGCCCTGCTGGGGCTGCCCGAGCGATTCGCGCTCTCCGAGGAGCTCGTTCAGAAGGGCTGGATGAATGCCATCGCGCGCGTGCATCCAGACCGGTTTGCCGGCCGCCCCGCCGCCGAGCGGCGCGTGGCCGAGCAGTGGGCCGGGCGCATCAACGAGGCGCGCGACGAGCTTGTCGATCCCGTGCGCCGGGCATCGGCCCTGCTGCGCCTGCGCGGCGAGGACACCGGCAGCGAAACCGATACCCGCATGGACGGGGCGTTTCTCATGCAGCAGATGCTCTGGCGCGAGCAGGCCGAGAGCCTGCGCGCCTCGGGCGGGACGCTTGAGCCGCTCCTGGCGGCGATCGGCGCCGAGCGCGAGAAGCTCATCGCCGCGCTCGTCGATTCGCTTGACGCGAATCCCGATACCGCACGGGCGCGCGAGGCCGTCCGACGCCTCATGTTTGTCGAAAAAATCCGCCGCGACATCGAGCGCGGCGCACAGAATTAAGGAAGATTCATGATCGGTTTGATGCAGATCGCCGAGCCGGGAATGTCAGCCGCTCCCCACGAGGAGCGGCTTGCCGTAGGAATTGACCTCGGAACCACGAATTCGCTCGTTGCCACCGTGGCAAACGGCGCGCCCGAAGTGATTCGCGACGAGATGGGCCGTGCGCTGCTGCCCTCGGTGGTGCGCTTTTGCCCCGAGGGCGGCCTGCAGGTCGGGTACGAGGCGCTCGCCGAACAGGAAAACGATCCCCTCAACACGGTGAGCTCGGCAAAGCGCCTCATCGGCCGTGGCCGGGGCGACCTTGACGGCAACATCATCTTCCCGTACCAGTTCGAGGATGCGGCCGGCATGGTGCGCATCAAGACCAGGGCTGGGGTGAAGAGCCCCGTGGAGGTGTCCGCGCAGGTTCTCGCGACCTTGCGCGCCCGTGCCGAGGCGCGGCTCGGGGGGGAGCTCGTCGGCGCCGTGATCACGGTTCCGGCGTACTTTGACGATGCCCAGCGGCAGGCCACGAAGGATGCGGCAAAGCTGGCCGGCATCAACGTGCTGCGCCTTCTGAACGAACCCACGGCGGCGGCTCTTGCCTACGGGCTGGACTCGGGCGCCGAGGGGCTGTACCTCATCTATGACCTCGGGGGCGGCACGTTCGACGTCTCGCTTCTGAAACTCACCAAGGGCGTGTTCGAAGTGCTCGCCACGGGCGGCAATTCGGCGCTCGGCGGAGACGACTTCGACCACAGGCTCGTGTGCTGGGCGCTCGAGGGGCTCGGCCCCGATGCGATCCTTGACGCGCAGGACAAGCGAAAGCTCACCGTGGCGGCAAGAAAGGCCAAGGAGGAGCTCACCGATCGGCCGAGCACCCGGCTTGCCGTGGAGCTCTCGAATGGCAGAACCATCGATCGCGAGATCACCCGCGAGCAGTTTGCGCGGATCACCTGCAATCTCGTGAACAAGACGCTCGCCGCTGTGAAAAGCGTGCTGCGCGATGCCGGGAGCGCCGTCTCCGACCTGCAGGGCGTCGTGCTCGTGGGCGGCGCAACGCGCATGCCGTGCGTGCGCGAGGCTGTGACAGAGTTCTTCGGCGCGGCTCCGTTTTGCGACATCAATCCTGACGAGGTGGTCGCCGTGGGCGCTGCCATGCAGGCGAACAAGCTTGTCGGCAACAATGCGGGCGAGGACTGGCTGCTGCTTGACGTAACGCCCCTTTCGCTCGGCCTTGAGACCATGGGCGGGCTCGTCGAAAAGGTGATTCCGAGGAACACCGCGATTCCCGTAGCCATGGCGCAGGACTTCACGACGTTCAAGGACGGTCAGACCGCGATGGCGATTCACGTCGTGCAGGGCGAGCGCGAGATGGTGGATGCCTGCCGCTCGCTTGCCCGGTTCGAACTGCGGGGCATTCCCCCGATGGCCGCGGGCGGCGCGCGGATCCGCGTCACGTTCCAGATCGATGCCGACGGACTGCTCTCGGTGTCCGCGCGCGAGACCCGCACGGGCGTGGAGAGCTCCGTGCGCGTGAAGCCGAGCTACGGGCTCACGGACGAGGATATCGTCCGGATGCTGCGCGAGGGGAACGAGTCCGCCAAGAGCGACATGCTCGAGCGTGAGCTGCGCGAGCAGCGCGTCGAGGCCTCCCGGATCATCGAATCGACCAATTCGGCGCTTGAGACGGATGCCGATCTCCTGAGCAATGCCGAGCGCGGCGCCATTGACAGCGCCATCGCTGATCTCCAGGCGAAGGCCGCCGGAGAGGACGCCGCAGCGATCAAGCAGGCGATCGAAGCGCTTGCCTCGGCAACGGGCGAGTTTGCCGCCCGACGCATGGACCGTTCGATCCGCGAGGCGCTTGCCGGACAGTCGGTGGGCGACATAGAAATTTAGGAGTGAGAAATGCCTTTTGTGACCATCCTGCCTCATGAAACCATTTGCCCCCAGGGAGCGAAAATCGAGGTGCCCGCCGGGCAGAAGCTTGCCCAGGCGCTCAACAAGGCCGGGATCAGGATCCCGCACGCATGCGAGTACAACTGCGCCTGCGCCACGTGCCACGTGATCGTGCGCGAGGGGTTTGACTCTCTGCCCGAAGCCGATGACAACGAGCTCGATCAGCTCGATCAGGCTTTTGCCGCAACGCCCCTGTCGCGTCTGTCCTGCCAGACGCGCATGGGAAGCGAAGACATCACGATCGAGATTCCGCGCCTCAACCGCAATCTCGTGCATGAGAACGACTGAGGGGGAGGGCAGCAATGACGCTCAAGTGGACCGACGCCCAGGCGATTGCCGAGGAGCTCTATGACGAGAATCCCGAACTCGATCCCGTGACGCTCAGGCTCTCGGAGCTGCGCGACATGGTGCTCGCGCTTGCCGATTTTTCCGATGACCCGATGGCGAGCAATGAGCCCCGGCTCGAGGCGATCCTGCAGGCCTGGCTCGATGAACGGGACTGAAAACATTCTTGAATGACAGCGCGAGGAACAACCGCCATGACGATGCACAACTATGCGAAGAACTCTCAGTTCAAGGAATTAATTGAGATGCTCCACAACGCCGAAGCCAAAGGCGCCAACATGTACTACGTGATGGCGTATCTCGCCAAAGAAAAAGGCTGGGACGATGTTGCAGAGGCGTGCTGCGCAAATGCTGCCGAAGACGCCTTCCACGGCGGCCGGTACGGGGCGATGCTGGGCAAGGGATCGGCCGAGGATGATGCGTTCTGGAAGATGCTTCTTGGAGCCTATCGGCTCGAGGCGGGTGCCGAGGCCCAGCTCAACGAGATCTGCGCCAAGGTGCGGGGCGCCGGTGAAGAAGCCCTTGCAGAGGAAATCGAAAAGAGCATCGAAGAGGAGAACGAGCACGCACGGCGCCTGGAGCGTGTGTTTGATGCTCACGGCATCAATTGGAAGGAGCAGCACTGACCGTCTGGTTCTGACGTCAAGGCTTAGAGCCTTGACGTCAGCATGAACAGGTGCGAACAAAGCTCCGTTCCAGGAGTACATCAGGGAGCCTGAACCGAAGAAGCGAGACAGGATCCATGCACGGCATACGGCCATCGGTCTGCAGGCAGCCGGTGGACTGAAGACTTCCGATTGCCTGCTGCAAACCGCTGTCCGCAATCTTGAGGGCGAAATTTCTTTCGACGAGGAGAATGCCCTTTTGCAGAGTTGTTTCGAACAGAATCCCGCTCACGGCTCTGCTGACCGTATAGAGGAGCCCGACAAGGCATCTGCCAGAATTGCCGCACTCCTTTCGGAAAAAGCCTTCAGCTTTAACCTTTCGGCTTGACTTCAACCGAGAGAATATTCACGGGGGGCACCGG
>DNLN01000202.1 GCA_003488465.1 Sutterella sp.
ATCCCGGCCGACGTGCTCAAGATCGACATGAGCTTCCTGCAGGAGCTTCGCGACACCGAGCGCAGCCGGATCATTCTGCAGTCCGTGATCGGCATGGCCCTGTCCCTGGGCATGGATGTCATCACCGAGGGCGTTGAGAGCGTGGAGCAGCTGCAGATTCTCACGAAGATGGGCTGCCGCCACTTCCAGGGCTACTACTTCTCCCGGCCGATTCCCGCCGACGAATTTGCTGACAGAATGACGCGGAGCAGAATCCTGCCAAGTTTTCAATGAGATATACTTGAGCGGACACGGCTTGGGCGAGGATTACGGGTGCCAGCCGTGATCCTTGTCATTGAGGGAACAACATGACGCAAGCGCGAGTGAAGAATTTCCTCATCTGGTTCATCGTGCTTTTTGTCGCCGGTTATTACGGCCTCATCCTGCTCGATCACCCGATCCTAGAATATTCCGACATCCTTGAGATTTCCGGTTCGGTGATTGCCGTGGCGGTGTTGGCGTACGTCGTGCGCCGGCACAGTCCGCAGGAGCGTCTGCCGTGGGCCGTGTTCCTCGTGGCTGTTTTTCTCTACGTCGTTGGCGAATCGCTCTGGGCGTATTTTGCGCATACGACGGGCGAGCCGGATGTGCCCTCGATCTGCGACGTCTTCTATCTGGCAGACACGGCCCTGTGCCTGATTGCCGTCATCATCTACCTGAGGCAGATCAGAAAGGTCGATCTCTTCCGCATGTCCTTTGACGCATTCCTTTCGGCCTTTGCTTCGGCCGGCATCATCTTCATTGCCGTCGTGATGCCGATCATGCAGGACAAGACCGTCAGTCTGCCCTCCACGGTCGTGCAGATCTGCTATCCGATCGGCGACATATTGATGCTGCTGATGTTTTTCATCATGTTCTTCGGCGCGGAGCACCTTGTCACGCAAAGAAAGGCGTACATGGTGCTCGGGCTGTACTGCCTGCTGTCGCTTCTTGCCGACCAGGTGAACCTGGTGAACGATATCTACGAGCTCGGCATCGGCCTGTACCTTGATCCGCTCTGGGGCATGATCATGCCGGTCTGCGCCCTGGCTGGTCTGTATGACCTCGAACCGCGGACCGAATCGGAAGCTGATCCGGAGCGGCAGACTGAAAACCGCACGACGACGCTCGACAGGATTCGCGTGGCGCTGCCCTATGTGCTCACGTTCTCGATTCTCGGCTACGTCTTCGTGCTGCACGATATGACGGACATTCCCTCCTTGTGGGCGATTGCGCTGTTCGTGCTGCTCAGCCTGCGGCAGATCATGGTCATCCTGAGCAATGAGCGGCTGCTCCTTGCGTTGCAGAAGAACGAGCGCAGCCTCAACCAGAAGAATCGCGAGCTCGAGAAGCTCAATCAGCAGGTTCTGCATGACTCGCAGGTCGATTTCCTCACGCAGGTTTTCAACCGTCGGCGCATCGTCGATCTCTTCGAGCAGCTCGCTCCCAAGGGTGAGGAGCCAGAATCGATGGGACTGATGCTGATTGACGTCGACCACTTCAAGCACGTGAACGACACCTACGGCCATCAGGTTGGCGATGAGGTTCTCAAGCGCGTGGCGGTTCTGATCTGCGCCACTTTGGGTGACAAGGACATCACGGGCCGCTATGGCGGCGACGAGTTCATCGCGATTCTGCCCGGTGCCGATGAGCCGACTGTTGCCGCGGCGGGCCACAAGCTGCTTGCCGCCGTTCGCGGCGATAAGGCCCTTTCGCGCCGCGGCGTGACGATCAGCGTGGGCTGCTCGAACTGGTGCGTCAATCGCAGCGGCTACCACATCGAGACGCTTTTGAAGACCACTGACGAGGCACTTTACAGCGCCAAGGAAGGCGGCCGCAACCAGGTGCGGACCAAGGCCGTGCGCGGATAGCCTCCGGCGGTTTTCCCGTCAAAGCCGCTCTCGCCCGGCGGTCCCCGGCTCCGGGACTGCGAACCCGAGGGGGCGGCCTCACTACAATTGCCGCTTCAAAAACTTTCCGGTTTGAGTGCGAACAATGGGATACGTGTACCTTTTGCTTGCGATCGGCTTTGAGCTCGTCGGCACAACCTGCATGAAGCTTTCGCATGGCTTTGGCAATCTGCTCTATGCCGCAGGCACGCTTGCCGCATACGGACTGTGCTTTTTCTTTTTCTCGCTATGTCTTGAGAGGATTCCGCTCAGCATCGCGTACGCGACCTGGGGCGGCGTCGGCATTCTCATCGTCTCGGCGATCTCGTACTTCTATTTCCACGAGACGCTCACGCCCGCGGGCATCCTCGGCATTCTCATGATTGCCGCGGGCACGATCCTGTGCAACGGCTTCGGCACTCCCGGCGAGGGCTAAAGCTCAGGCGGCTCGCGCCTTTTTCTGCCGGATCGCCGCGCCGATTCCGGCGGCGCAAACCACTGACATCCCGAGCCAGCAGAGCGCATCGGGCCGCTCGGCAAAGAAGATCGCTCCGAAGACCACGGCAAAGAGAATGCCCGTGTACTGGAACACGGCGTTTAGGAGCGCGTGTCCGTAGGTCCATGCGACCGTGACCATGATCTGAGCGATGCCGCCCGCGATCCCCACGCCGACAAGGAGCGCCGTCACCTCGGGCGAGTGCAGCTGAAAGCCTCCCGTTGCAAGCGTTCCGATGCCGCCGACGAGAGTTCCCGAGAGCATGAAGTAGAACACCGTGCGCTCGGTGGGCTCGCCGTACCGGGCGAGGTTTCTCAGACACATTCCGACCGCCGCCGCAAAGAAGGCTCCGGAAAACGCAAAAACCGTTCCGGGGAGGTTGATGCCGGCCACATCGGGCCGAATGATGAGCAGCACTCCGCCAAAGCCGACCGCCGCGGCTGCAAGCAGCCATCTGTCGATGGGGAGCCTCAGGCACAGGCATTCGACAAGAAGAAAGAGACAGAAAAAGAGGGGGCCGGTGTAGGTGATGGTCTGCTCGATCGCAAGCGGAATGAAGGAAAGCGCGATGAGTTCGCTGCCGAATGCCGTGAGCCCGCAGGCGCAGCGCCGCAGATGCGCCAAGGGGTGGCGGGTTCGCGGACTCACGCCCTTGCGGACCATCAGCACCGAGACGAAGGCTAGGCCCACAGCCGCCCGGTAGAACATGATCTCGAACGGACCAGTCTCGGCGGTGCAGAGCTTGCTGAGCAGGAACATCACCGAGAAAAAGAATGTGGCGGCGATCATCCAGAGCGACTGGCGGGCCATGCAAGACACCTGTTGCAAATGAGGAACGGGAAGACTCTACCTCTGTTTGGAGGCGTTTTTCCAGCTTCAGAGGTCCGGAATCGTTTCCTGCCGAACTCAGCCATCGCATGCGCGGGCATTGAAGCGGCGCTGTCAGCCTGCAGCAGGCGTTTGCTGTCGTAATTAAGAACAGAGGCGCGCATCGTTCCCGATAAGACGCTTGCCGGCGAGTGCTTTGTCGTATACTGCCCGGTTAGGCAAACACATTTCCAGATGCACTCCGCTTCCATGTCTATGTTCAGAGACCGCGTCGATATTCTTCTGCGCCTCGGGTTCGGGGCGCTGATCATGATTGGCTGTTTTCTGGTGATCCGGCCGTTCCTGACAGCGATTGTCCTTTCGGCAATCCTGTGCGTCGTCACCTGGCCGCTCTACCTGCACGCGATTGACTCGTGCCATGGCAACAAGACGATTGCCGCAGGGCTGCTCGTCACTGTGCTCATCATCACCGTGCTCATTCCCCTGACGCTGCTTGCCGTCTTCATCGGGCGGGAGGTCCCCGAGGTGGTCGAGCTGGTGAAGAGCTGGGTCTCGCAGGGCATGCCGCTGCCGGGCTGGATCGTCGCTCTGCCCTATGTCGGCGACTTCATCTCCGACTCCTACCACGTCGGCGTCGATCCCGAGGCCCTCGGAAAGGTTCTGCAAAAGGCCATCGATCCGCTCTCCAAGTCCGTGCTCTCCATTTCCGTCGGCGTGGGCAACGCGCTCTTTCAGGTGGCGCTCGTTGCATTCATCTCGTTTTTCTTCTATCGCGACGGCACGTCGCTCGCCCGGCGCGTCTCGATGTTCCTCAACCGGATTTCGGGCGGTCTGTCCAAGGAGTTCAGCTCGATCCTCGTGAATACGACCCGCTCGGTGGTGTTCGGCATCATCGGCACGGCAATCGGGCAGGGCCTGGTCGCCGCCGTGGGCTTCATCATCGCGGACGTGCCCCACGTACTGCTGCTTTCCTTTGCCGTGTGCATGCTCTCGGTGGTGCCGGTCGGACCGCCTCTTGTCTGGGGCCCCGTTGCGCTCTGGCTCTGGTCCACGGGCCACGTCGGCATGGCCGTCTTCATTGTGATCTGGGGCTTGGCTGCCGTGAGTAGCGTGGACAACTTCCTAAAGCCCGTGCTGATCGCCCGCGGCACGACGCTGCCCCTTGCGCTCGTGTTCCTCGGCGTCTTCGGCGGCATCATCTCGTTCGGGTTCCTCGGCCTGGTTCTCGGTCCGATCCTGCTCGCTGCGGCTATTGCGATGTTCTCTGACTGGACGAAGAATCCGCGCCTGCTGCGGCGTTCAGCCGGTGCTCCCCCGGGGGAGATCGACGGCGAGATGCCCGTGCATGCGGAAAGCGCGGAAGAGGATCGGGCGGCGCCCTAAAGGCTTCGCTGTTCCTTCAGGCGTTTGCAAAAGCCCCGCTGCAGACCCTGTGGCGGGGCTTCCGTTTTTGCGGGCTGTCGGCTTGCCGCACCAGCGCGGATTTTTCTGACTGGCTGCGCCCGCGGCGCTCATGCATCGCAGGGCGGTTTCCGATAAAATCGCGCGATCTATTGTTGAAATCTCGGCGCGCAGTCCCATATCTAGCGGATGGGGTGTGCGCCTTTTTGAGCGCACGGTAAAGGGTGTCAGGCGTCATGGCAGTTCGCAAGCAGTCTTCTGAATACTACGGTGTTGAATCCATTCGGGTTTTAAAGGGGCTCGAGCCCGTCAAGCAGCGTCCCGGCATGTACACCCTCACGGACAACCCGTTGCACATCATTCAGGAAGTGCTCGACAACGCGAGCGACGAGGTTCTGGCGGGCTACGGCACGAAGATCGAGGTGACGCTTGCGGCCGACGGCTCGATCACCGTCGAGGACAACGGCCGCGGCATTCCCGTGGGCATCCATCCCACGGAGGGAATCCCCACCGTGGAGCTCGTCTTCACCCAGCTGCACGCTGGCGGCAAGTTCGACAAGACAAGCGGCGGCGCGTACAGCTTCTC
>DNLN01000027.1:0-3458 GCA_003488465.1 Sutterella sp.
CCGCACCCGATATCGAGCGCTCAGAATGCTGGGATGCAGTCACGAGAAAGCCTATGAATGGGCCAATACGAGGAAATCGTACTGGCGCGTGGCGGACTCCCACATCCTGGCAACAACCCTGACCAACGATTTTCTGAAGTCTCACGGATGGACTTGGCTTGCGCTCTCATGCAAGCCGATGGAATGGGAATAAAACATTAGAAACCGCCGTAAAACAGACCGCGAGGCCTGCCTACCAGATCGGTACGGGCGGTGGTGTGAGAGGACGGTGAGTGAAATAATCACTCACCTCCTACTCGATTGGCCGGATGCGTCAGGCCTGCTTCTCGCGCTCGCGCAGCTTCGTTTCAAAGTTCCAGGCCGAGGCGCACATCTCATCGATTCCGTACTTGGCCTCCCAGCCAAGAAGCTCGCGCGCCTTGGAGGGATCGGCCCAGTTGGCGGCGATGTCACCCGGGCGGCGCTGTACGATCTTGTAGGGGATCGGCTTGCCGCAGGCCTTCTCGAACGCCTTGATGATCTGCAGCACGCTGTAGCCGTTGCCGGTGCCAAGATTGATCGCTTCGCAGCCCCGCATCTCCTGGAAGCGCTTCAAGGCGCAGGCGTGGCCGCGTGCAAGATCGACGACGTGGATGTAGTCGCGCACTCCCGTGCCGTCTGGCGTCGGGTAGTCGTTGCCGAAGACGCTCACCTCCTCGAGCTGTCCGGAGGCGACGCGCGCCACATACGGCAGCAGATTGTTCGGGATGCCGTTCGGGTTCTCGCCGATGAGGCCGGAGGGGTGCGCGCCGATGGGATTGAAGTAGCGCAGGCACACGATCGACCATTCGGGGTCGGAATGGGCAAGATCCTTGAGGATCTCCTCAATCATGAGCTTGGTGCGGCCGTACGGGTTGGTGACGCCGCCCGTGGGGTGATCCTCGGTGAGCGGAAGCTTCTGGGGCGTACCGTAGACCGTCGAGGACGAGGAGAAGATCATCTTCTTGACGCCAATCTTCTTCATGGCTTTGAGCATTGTCACGGTGCCGCCGATGTTGTTGTCGTAGTAGTCGAGAGGCTTTTCGACGGACTCGCCAACGGCCTTGAGGCCGGCGAAGTGAATCACTGCCTCGATCGAGTGCTTGGCGAGCGTGCGCTCGAAGAGGTCGCCGTCGCGAATATCGCCGATCACGAGCACCGGTTTTTCCCCCGTGATCTCGTCGATGGCGTCAACGACCGCGGCGTTGGAATTGCACAGATTGTCATAAAGCACGACCTGGTGGCCCTGCTCGATGAGGCAGACAGCGGTGTGCGAGCCGATAAAGCCCGTGCCGCCGGTGAGAAGGATATTCATGAGTATTAATCCTCGCTAGCCTTGGAAAAATCGGGTTTGCGCCCCTGCAGGAACGCCTCTTTCGCCTCTCTTGCGTAGGAGCTCGCGGCGGCCTTCCCATAGGCCGCCTCTTCGCTCTGGCGCACTTCCTCGAGCCTTTCGGCTAGGACTGCTCGCAGAACGGATTTCGTTTGCTGCACGGCAACAGGAGAGAGACCCGCAAGCCGGATCGCGCGGCCTGCCGCCTGCTTGCGGACATCCTCGGCCGGGAACACCCCGTTCACGAGGTTCATGGCAAAGGCTTCGGTTGCGCTGATGGGTTCGGAGAGCAGCAGTTTCTGGGCGGCCTTGCGAATACCGGCATTTTGCGCGACAAGAAGCGTCACGCCGTACCGAGGCGTCAGGCCGAGAGCCGTGAAGGGAAGGGAAAAGAGCGCTGAATCGCTCGCATACACGAGATCGCATGCGTAGAGCATCGCAACCGCAAGACCGACCGCCGGGCCCTCAACGCACGCGACGACGGGCTTGGAGCAGCCCTCCAGTGCGCGGAGCATGCGCCCTGCAGCCTCATCATCGCCCTTGTCGATGTCTTCGCCCGCGCTGAAGATGCCCGGCTGCGCATGAAGGAACACGGCGCGCACCGCGGCGTCCTTGTCTGCGGCAAGAAAGAGTTCGGCGAGGGTCTCGAGCATATCCCGGTCGAGCGTGTTGCGCTTTTCGGGCCGGGAGATTTCGATGTCAAGGATGCTGTCGGCAAGAGTGTGAAGAATGGGCATTGCGATTCAACTCAAGAAAGGTTCAGAGTAAAGAGCAGCATGGAACTGTCGCCCGAGTACTGGCTCTGCTTGTAGCCGAGCTTGGTCATCATGGCCCTCATGGGCTTGTTGTCGGCAAGGATGTAGCCGGTGAGCGAGTCTAGGCCCCGTGCGCGCGCCTCCTGCTCGAGGGCCTTCATGAGGATCGTGCCGATGCCGTTGCCCTGGCAGCTGTCTTCGACAAGGATGCCGAACTCGGCCTGCGAAGTTCCCGGGAGCGTGCGGAAACGCGCCACGGCATGAATTTCCGGCCCGTAGATGTTGTCATCCTCGACGCACAAGGCCACTTCCCGGTCGTAGTCGATCTGGGTGAAGTCGATGAGCTCCTCAGTGGTGATCTTGCTCGCTTCCTTGTGAAAGCGCATATAGGCACTTCTTCTGGAGATTCGCGCGAGCAGGCGGCGCAGCGGCTCAAAATCGTCGCTGCGGATCAAGCGCATGCGCATCGGGCCCTTCGGGGCGGTGAAACATTTTTTCTTGTCGAGCGCGCAAGGGGCGATCGTCATGTGGGAATGACGGGCGTCGGGTAAGGGACTGCGGGCGCAGATCGCCACCGAGCAGTCCACGGCGAGCACACCCTCTTCGTCGATGAAAAGCGGATTGATGACGACCTCGGCGATGCTCGGAATTGTCTCGGCCATGCGAGACATGGCCATGATGACCCGCACGAGCGCCTCGGTGTCAGCGGGCGGCATGCCGCGGAAGGTGCCGAGCGCCTGGCAGATGCGCGAGCGAGCGATCAGATCCTCGGCAACGGGCGCGATGATGGGCGGCAGGGCCGCGACCGTCTCGGGCAGCAGACTGCCCATCTGGCCGCCGGCGCCGAGCTTGATGACCGGGCCAAGGACCGGATCGGTCAGCATCGAGAGCGACAGTTCCCTTGCATTGGGGCGGCGCACCATCGACTGCACGATCACGCCGCGGAACGCAGCCATGGGGGCGTACTTGGAACAGTTCCTGCGCAGCGTGTTGAACGCCTCCTGAGCCTCCGCGGCTGAGAGGATGTTGAGCATCACGCCGCCCACGTCTGTCTTCTGTGCCACGCCGGCCGCGGCAAGTTTCATGGCAACCGGAAAGCCAATGGATTCTGCGGTGCTGGCTGCCTGTCCGGGGTTCGTGACGAGAATGGATTTTCCCGTGGGGATGCCGAACGCGCGCAGCAGCTCCTCGGCTTGGCTCTCAAGGAGCCTGTGGCGCTTTTCGCTTTGCGCCGTCATGGCGACGGCTCTGGCGGCCACAAGGTCGATCTTGCTGGTGTCGCTGCCCGCCTTGGGCGGACGCATGCGCAACTCGCGATTGCGGACGAACTCCAGCAGGTGCGAGAACGCAAG
>DNLN01000027.1:3574-5138 GCA_003488465.1 Sutterella sp.
GTGTCGCTCTCAAAGGCGACATCACGGCCGCCCCAGCTTGTGATGACCGGCTTGAAGCTCGAACGGCTCGCTTCGGCGATCATCCGGGCGGCTTCATGGGGATCCTCCCCGTTGGAGGGGGACATGGAAAGCAGCACGCCGTCCGTGCGCGGATCGTCCAGCAGGATCTTCAAGGCGGCGCAGAATTGTTTGGTGGAGGCCGTCACGCCCAAGTCCACCGGGTTGGTGAGCGCGAGCGGAGAGCCGATCAGCTTTGCGAGCAGCTGCTGCGAGTCGGCTCGGGGCTGGGCCAACTCAAGTGCGCAGTAGTCGGCGACATCGGCTGAGAGCGAGGCAAAGCCCAGGCCGTTGGCAATCATTGCGATCCGCGCGGGCAGCCTCGGGAACTTTTCTGCGGCAAACGCCTCGATCGTTGCGAGGAACTCCTCGAGCAGAGCGCAGCGGACGGCGCCAGCCCGTCTGACCAGGGCGTCAAAGATCGTGTCCTCGCCCGTAGCGAGGGACGATCGCGCGCTGATCAGGCGCGAAGCGTTTGCGCTTGCCGCCTTGAGGATGACGACGGGTTTGGAGCGGCTGGCAGCGCGAATCGCTGAGTAAAAGGCCCTTGGGTGTCTGAGCGTTTCGATGTGCAGGGCGATGATGCCGGTTGCAGGGTCGGTTGCAAGGAAGTCCACCATCTCCGACACCGTGATGTCGCTTTCGTGCCCCGAGGTGATGACCGAGGAAAAGCCGATGTGGTGGCGTTCGGCGTAGTCGAGCACGCTTGCAGTGACTGAGCCGGACTGGCAGATCAGTCCCACGCGTCCGGCCTTGGCAAGCGTCGGCCAGTAACTGACGTTCAGACCGATGTCCGGCCGCATGATGCCGATCGATTCGGGGCCGATGAGCCGGATGCCGAGATTTCTGGCCGTTTCCAGAACCTGTTCGCGCCAGAGTCTGTCGGCGGTGCAGTCCTCGTCACCGGGCGGCAGAAGGGCGAAGGGGACGCCCTTGGCGGCGCATTCGCCGAGACTTTCGAGAATGTGTTTGCTCGGCAGCGCCAAAACGGCAAGATCCGGGACGACGGGCAGCTCGGCAAGACTTGACCAGCACGGGGTCACGCCGATGTACTTGTACTTGGGATTGACCGGATAGGCTTCCATGAGCCGCCCGCTGTTTGCAACCCCGCTCCAGATGGATGTGCCTAGGCTCGTTTTCCTGTTGCTGGCGCCAATGACGGCGACGCTGGTCGGAACGAAGGCTTTTCTGAGACGGTGGGGTGGCAGCATGAGTGACTTTCTTTTCTGTGCGCAAAAACTACCCGGAGCCCTCCTCAAATGGAGCCCTGGGATCAATCGCAACAATGCCCGTGATTTTAGCGCGTGGCGGCCGGCTTTCATGGCGAGCCAGGGCTTTCTTTGACATGATCGACACGCACGGGGCAATGCCCGTGCGTTAAGATTTCCGGCGATGCCTCACGGCGGCAGGAAGATGTCGCCGACGGATAACGTCCTTGCCCTCACTATCTTTGGTCCACATGCCGCAACAGAAGACGAACCCCCTGTGCCAGCCCCCGGGAAAATGG
>DNLN01000027.1:5193-14483 GCA_003488465.1 Sutterella sp.
CGGGAAAATGGTTCCGAGCCGATGGCTCCGTCGTGTCCTGCACCGAAAAAGTTAAGGTGCTCGAAGAGAACTGGGCCGATGTGCGCGAGCAGCTTCAAGAGGCGTTCGATGATGCTTTGCTCATGGGCTGCACGGCCGCTCAGGTGCGAGCTGAATTCAAGCGTCTCGTTGACGAGTTGCCCGAACGCTATGCCGAGCAAAAGGAAGTCGCCGGGAAGTAAACCGATTTTTTAGAGGCGGGAAAAAACAGCGCCCGAACTTGCCGGACGCTGCTTGTGAAGAGATCGGAAAAACGCGCTGATTATTTTGCGGTCTTCTTTTTCGCAGTGCTTTTTGCGGAAGCGGCCTTGGCGGCGGGCTTTTTCGCGGTCTTGGCGGCTGCCGTGCTCTTCTTGGCGGCCGCGGGCTTTTTCTCAGCGGCGGGCTTTGCCGCAGCCTTCTGGGCTGCAGTCTTGGCAGGCGACTTCTTTGCCGGGGCGGTCTTGGCCGGAGCCGCCTTGTCGGCGGCGGGTTTCTTTGCGGCAACGGCTGCCTTCTTGGCGGGAGCAGCTTTCTTTGCGACGGCGCTCTTCTTTGCGACGGCGGTCTTCTTTGCCGCGGACTTTGCGCCAGTCTTCTTGTCGGGCTCGATGGTGATCATGGCCTCGCTCTTAGCCTTGGCTTCGGCGATTTTCTCCACGCGGCTCTTTTCGTGCTTTGTGGGCTTGAGGATCTTCTTGGCTTCGGCGGCAAGACGTTCGGCCTCAAGGCGGGCCGCCTCCTGAGCGGCGGCTTCCTCGGCCGTGCCCTTGGGGATGCGCACAAAGGGATCGGAGACCTTGGCTTTTTCCTGGTTCACGCCCCAGAGCGAGAGCAGCTCGGTTTCGCTCGGCGCCTTGCCGCTGGCGCGGCGCGAAACGACGCTGGCGCGCACGAGCTTTTCGATTTCCGGAAGCGGCAGGCGGTTCAGGTCGGTAAACGTGATCAGGCACTTCTCGGCATTGAATCCCTTGATGGACTGAACGAATGGCTCGATGACGGTCTGTTCGGCGACATACAGCGTCAGGGATTTCTCGCGCGACTCGAGTGCGAACAGGGGAGAGCCGGAGAGTTCGTAGAACACCAGGCCGTGCCGCTTGCTTTCACGGACACCGCGAGCCGCTCGACGGATCAGGCTCGCGACGCGAGCCATGGCAACGCGACGATCGGGCGGCAAGCTCTGCAGAAAAACTCCCAGTACCGAAGCCCCAACCATAGAATCAACCTCCAAATCTCAAAACTCAAAACGGGGATGTGCTGAAAAACAAGAAATTCTACTGAATTTTTTGGTTTTTTTCCACTGAGGAAACACTCAACGTGTTGAATTTTCTAGTTCTTTTGGATAGGGGCAACTAGTTTCGATAGAAGCGGTACCGGGCGGTAAATGGAATGACCCGGCGGTGGCCGACCTGGATGGGCGAGCAAAGGGTCTGGGGCTGACCGCCCTGCGCTTCGTCTCGCAGCACATGCTGAATGCCCGTGAGCCGCCCTCGGGATCCTCGCGAGCGGGTCTTGAACAGAACGCTTTTCAGGTCGCCCGTTGTCGCGCCGCTCTGCCAGAGCTCAATCCTTGACGTGAGCATGGAGCCGTCGGGACTCACGAAGGAAAAGTCCTGCCTCTGGCGCACGATGGCACGCCGGGAGCCGGGCTGGCTCAGGGTGACGTCGGACTCGGCCAGGCGCCAGTAGCGGCCCTTGGCGTCTCTTGTGCAGACATAGGTGAGCTTGCCCGTGCCGGCGAGCGTGAGGGCGGGTTTGCCCAGGCGCAAGAGCGCGATTTCAAACGCAGAACGGGTGTCCCGGCGATGAATCGGCTGAGGCGGGCTCGAGCAGCCGACAGCCAGGAGGGCGGCAAGAGCAAGGACTGCAAGGCGCAGGGACTGCATAGGGAAACTGCTTGCAAGGGTGGGTCTTTCTACCCCGTCAATTGTAGTGTGGGCATGAGTCGGCGGGCGTCGGCATGAGCCTTCCGGGGGCTTAACTGCGGGGATTCGTTTTGGCCTCCGATTAGCCCGAAAAAGCGCTTCTTCCCGGCGTAAAAAACTGATATCGTTAGCAGGTTGGGCAGGCCCGCAGCGACGCCGCATCAAGTCTGTTCCGGCACGCTCGGACCGCCAGAGAGAACCCGACATCAGCTAGGAGAGAAGTTCATGTATCAGATCCGCATTCATGGTCGCGGAGGCCAGGGGGTCGTGACCGCCGCCGAGATGCTGAGCGTGGCGGCCTTTACCGAAGGACACTGGGCGCAGGCGTTTCCGAGCTTCGGCTCAGAGCGAACCGGAGCGCCCGTGGTGGCGTTCGCCCGCATCGATGACAAGGAAATCCGTCTGCGCGAGCCGATCCAGGAGCCCGATGTGGTGCTTGTTCAGGACAAGACGCTTCTTGAGAGCGTGGATGTGTTCTCCGGCATCCGCCCCGATGGCTACGTGCTCATCAATAGTTCCGTGAGCCCCGAGCAAATGGGGCTTGGCGAGCTTGTCGCGAAACTTCCTCCCGGACACGTGATGAGCGTTCCCGGCACCAAGTTCGCCATTGACTTCATCGGCAGGCCGCTGCCCGGCGCCGCGATGCTCGCGGGCTTTGCCGCCATGACCGGGGGCTTGAAGCTCGAGAACGTGCAGGCAGCCTACAGCGCACGCTACGGCGGCAAGATCGCTCAGGCCAACGCCGCCGTCGCCCAGGCGGCCTACGACTACATCATCCAGGCCAAGGCGGCCAGATAAGGAGTTGCTCCATGCTTAAGCAAATCGAAGGCAGTCAGGGCGTTGCTCAGGCCGTTGCGCTGTGCCGCCCCGAGGTGATCTGCGCCTATCCGATCTCGCCGCAGACCCACATTGTGGAAGCCCTCGGCACGATGTGCCGCAAGGGCGAGTTGAAGAATTGCGAGTACATCAACGTGGAAAGCGAGTTCGCGGCCATGTCGGGCGTGATCGGCGCTTCCGTAGCGGGCGCGAGGACCTATACGGCGACCGCCTCCCAGGGCCTGCTCTACATGGTCGAGGCCGTTTACAACGCCTCGGGCCTGGGGCTGCCCATCGTCATGACGATTGCCAACCGGGCGATCGGCGCTCCGATCAACATCTGGAATGACCACTCCGACTCGATGAGCCAGCGCGACAGCGGCTGGCTGCAGATCTTCGCCGAGACCAACCAGGAGGCGGCCGACATGCACATCCAGGCATTCCGCATCGCCGAGGAGCTCTCGCTGCCGGTGATGGTCTGCATGGACGGCTTCATTCTCACGCACGCCGTCGAGCGCATCGACGTGCCCACGCAGGAGCAGGTCGATGCGTTCCTGCCGCCTTACGATCCGCGCCAGGTGCTCGATCCCGACAACCCCGTGTCGATCGGCGCCATGGTGGGGCCGGAGGCCTTCACTGAAGTGCGCTATCTCGCGCACCTGAAGCATCTGCAGGCTCTGGAGCTCATTCCGCAGGTGTGCGCCGAGTTCGAGAAGATTTTCGGTCGCGCGAGCGGCGGCCTGGTCTCGCAGTACCGGTGCGAGGATGCGCAGATCCGCGTCGTCGCCATGGGCTCGTGCCTCGGCACCATCAAGGACGTTGTCGATGAGATGCGCGAAGAGGGCGTGAAAATCGGCGTCGTCGGCCTGAAGTGCTTCCGTCCCTTCCCGGTGCCGGCCATGCGCAAGGCTCTGGAGGGCGCCAAGCAGGTCGTGGTCGTCGAGCGCACGCTTGCCGTCGGTTCGGGCGGCGTTCTGAACCGCGACGTCATGGTTGCAAGCCGCGACCTCGGAATTCTTCCGAAGTGCGTCATTGCGGGCCTTGGCGGCCGGGCCATCACCAAGGCCTCGCTCCACAGGATCTTTGGGCAAGCCGTGGCGGGCACCCTGGGTTCGCTCACGTTCATGGACCTTGACATGGATCTGGTCGAGCGACAGCTTGCCCGAGAGAAGGCGGCGCGCCGCACGGGCCCGCTGCCAGAGGCCATGATGCGCGATGCGCACCGCGATGATTCAGGCGAAATCCTGTAAGAACCCCGCAGGAGAAAACAACATGCAGGAAACACAAGTTCGTTTCTATCAGACCGGCACCTTCACGGTGGGCAATCGTCTGCTCAATCCGGGGGATCGCACGGTACAGTCGTCCTCCGAACGCTTCAATTCGCTCAACTCCGGTCACCGCGCCTGCCAGGGATGCGGCGAGGCGCTCGGCGCACGCTATGCCATCGATGCCGCCATGGCCGCAACGGGCGGTCAGGTGATCGCGGCCAATGCGACGGGGTGCCTTGAGGTGTTCTCGACGCCGTATCCGGAAAGCGCATGGCGCCTTCCCTGGTTCCACTCGCTCTTTGGCAACACCGCGGCAGTTGCAAGCGGCATGGCAGCCGCCATGCAGGTGAAGGCAGCCAAGAAGGGCGAACCCGCCCCCCGCATCATCGCCATGGGCGGCGACGGCGGAACGACGGACATCGGCTTCGGGTGCCTGTCGGGCATGTTCGACCGCAATGACGACGTGCTCTACATCTGCTTTGACAACCAGGCCTACATGAATACCGGCGTGCAGCGCTCCTCGCAGACGCCGCCCGCGGCGCGCACGGCAACGACGATGCCCACCCCGGGGCATCCCGGCAACACCTTCAGCCAGGGCAAGAACGTGCCGCTCATCGCCATGGCGCACGGCATTCCGTATGTCGCCACGGCAACGGTCGCGGATTTGCACGATCTGGAGCGCAAGGTCGACTACGCGATGAACTTTCACGGTGCGCGCTACATCCACATCCTCGTTCCCTGCCCGCTCGGCTGGGGCGTTGCCTCCAACAAGACCGTGGAGATGGCGCGCCTGGCGCAGCAGACGGGATTTTTCCCGGTGTTCGAGGCCGAATACGGCGAGGTGACGCGCGTGTCCAAGATCCGCCGCAGGGAGCCCATCGAGAAGTTTCTGATGCCGCAGAAGCGCTACGCGCATCTGTTCAACAAGAAGGCTCCGCAGCCCGAGATCATTCAGCGCCTGCAGGCGATTGCCGACCGCAACATCGCCAAGTTCGGTTTGCTCGACGGAACCGAGCCCGATCCCGTGCCGCCCTCCGAGCAGGGCGTCGAGAGAGCCCTCAGGATCTAGACCCGTCCGTGCGTTAGGAGAACAGTATGTCAACCAACAACATGAAGCCCTTTGCGATCACGCTGGATGTGGGATCGTCATTGGAAAACCGCACGGGTTCCTGGAGAACGATGCGGCCGACGTATGTGAGCCGCACGCCGCCCTGCAATCATCAGTGTCCGGCGGGAGAAAAGTGCCAGGCATGGCTCTTTCTTGCCGAAAGCGGCAGCTACCGCGAGGCCTGGGGCGAGATCGTCCGCGAAAATCCCTTCCCCGCCACGATGGGCCGCGTGTGCTACCACACGTGCGAGACGGCCTGCAACCGCGGCCGGCTCGATGAGAGCGTGGGCATCAATTCCGTGGAGCGATTCCTTGGCGACCACGCCCTTGCCAAGGGCTGGGAGTTCATTCAGCCCAAGATCGAAACGGGCAAGAAGGTGCTCGTCGTGGGCGCCGGTCCTGCGGGGCTTTCGGCCGCCTATCAGCTGCGCCGCCGCGGTCACAGCGTGACCGTGCTGGAGGGCGCCGAGCAGCCGGGCGGCATGATGCGCTACGGCATCCCCAAGTACAGGCTACCGCGTGAAATTCTCGATGCCGAGATCGCCCGCATCAAGGCGCTCGGCGTCAGGATCGAGTGCGGCCGCAATGTCGAGGATCTTGAACAGGTGATGAAGGAGGGCGGCTACGACGCCGCGTTCCTCGCTGTGGGCGCGCATCTGGCGCGCCGCGCCTACATCCCCGCTGGCGACGCAAGCCGCGTGATGGACGCCGTGAGCGTTCTGAAGGACGTCGAGCAGGGGACGGGCGCCATGCTCGGCCGGCGCGTCGTCGTCTACGGAGGCGGCAACACGGCAATCGACGTTGCCCGCACGATGAAGCGCATGGGCGCCGAGCCCCTGCTCGTGTACCGCAGAACCCGCGAGAAGGCTCCCGCGCATCAGACCGAGATCGCCGAGGCGCTTGAGGAAGGCGTTTCCATGAAGTGGCTTTCGACCGTGAAGGAGGCCGCGGGCGGAGAGATCAAGATCGAGAAGATGGTGCTTGACGAGAACGGCAAGCCCCAGCCCACGGGCGAATTCGAGACGATCGCCGCCGATTCTCTCGTGCTTGCGCTCGGACAGCAGACGGATCTCTCGCTGCTGGCACGCATGAAGAACCTCAAGATCGAAAACGGTGAAGTGCAGGTCGACAGCCTCATGCAGACGAGCGTTCCGGGCGTGTTTGCCGGAGGCGACATGGTGCCGGGCGAAAAGAACGTCACCACGGCCATCGGCCACGGCAAGAAGGCCGCGCTCGCGATCGACGCGTACCTTGACGGGCGCGTGTACGAGCCTGTGAAGGAAAAGCCGATTGCCGTGTACGAGCGGCTGCACACCTGGTACTACGCAGACGCGCCGAAGATGGTCCGCCAGATGCTTGACATCGCGCGGCGCACGTCGACCTTCGATGAGGTGCAGTACGGCCTTACCGAAGAGAACGCGCTCTTTGAGGCGCGCCGCTGCATGAGCTGCGGCAACTGCTTTGAGTGCGATAACTGCTACGGCGTGTGTCCGGACAACGCAGTGATCAAGCTCGGGCCGGGACAGAAGTTCCGCTTCAACTACGACTACTGCAAGGGCTGCGGCATCTGCGCCAACGAGTGTCCGTGCGGCGCGATCGACATGGTCGCCGAGGACATCTAGTCCGGGAAGCCTTTGGCAAAGGCAGAAAACGGCCGCCTGCTTCGTGAGAAGGTTCAGGCGGCCGTTTGCGTCTGTGCGGCGGAATGCCGCTAGATCCTGAGCGCTCCCGCTTGCAGATCGAAGGGCTCGAACTCACTCTTTGCTGCGCCCGAGGCCGGCAGAGCGAGCCAGTCCCTCCAGTAGCGCACGGCAAGCAAAAAGACGCTGAGCGCCTTTTCAAAGTCCGGATACGTCCAGTCGCCCTCGAGGATGCGGCAGAGCGTGAACTGTCCGCTCTTGTCGTCAATCCCGATGCAGGCGTAGCCGGTTTCGAGCCCGAGGTTCGCCGCCCTCAGAAGCCGGGGCAGATCAGCTTCGTGCCCTTCGGCGGGCGCAATGTCGGCCATGATGAAGAGTCGGCCGTCGTTCAGCTCGAACGAGACTTCATCTTCGTCGAAAATCACGCCGCAGGTGCCGCTTTCGGGTAGTGCAAGCTTTATTCCGAGCGTCTGGCCGAGTTCTGTAATGAGTGCTGGGAACTGCATGGATCAATCCTCTAGAGCTTCATGTATTCATCCATCGAGAGCAGCTTCTGGCCGAAGGCGACATTCGTGATGCCCTGGCCATCCGGGTGGCTGCTCAGATTGACATCAAACGTGAACGATACCGTCTTGGCTCCATAGGGAATGGATTGGCCGTCGAATTTGGAATTGTCTGCATAGCCGAGCATGTATGGAGTGCTGACCGTAATGCGTGCGGTGGTCTTGTCTTCGGAAACCTGGACCGTGTAATGCGAGGGCTTACCGAAAATAGCCTGCTGGACAGTCTCTCCGCCCTGGCCGGGAGCAAAGGTGATGCCGGTGGCGTCGGGAACCGCCTCCAGGGGCTGCATGTTGGGCAGAATGCCTGTGCTGTGGGTCAAGGCCAAGGAAGCCCAGACGCGCTGATTCATGATCTTGCTCACGAACTGGCGGTCCTTTTCGTTCGGGAATTCCCGCTTCATGATCGCCCTAGTCTGCTCGGTGGATTCCTCATTGTCACCACGGCCGATTTTCTGACCATTGATGGAGTATTCGCTGCGGTTTGAGTCGAGCAGCATGCTCTTGTAGACGGAGTCATCGTACTTGTCGGCTTCGCCAGGGGCGTCGGCAAGTTTGGAGTAATCGTCAACGAACGTTTCCTTGAAAATGTTGTTGAGCTGTTCTCTGCCCTGCTCCATGCCCGTGAACGTATCCCAGTTCTGGAACCTCGGCATGATCTGAGCGAGATACTGCTTGGATGCTTCGGCACTTTTTCCGACAAGCGGCAGACCGGCGATGAATTCCTTGAGAAGCGGCTTCATGGCATCGTTGACGCTTTGCGCGTGCTGGTTGTAGAGCGCCTCGGCCTGCTGTTTTTGGATTTGCAGCAGTGTCTTCAGATTCATGCCGTCGATCGCCTTGCGGGCATCCTCGGGATTCTTGGCGTTCTTGAGCACGTTGCCGAGCGTCTCATCGGCAAGAAGATCGTCGGCAATCCCGCCGATGGCGCGATTGTTCAGGTGCAGACCGATTTCTTGGGCAGCCTGGCCGATTTCACTGTGCATGACGTTCTTGAGCGCCACGTTGAGCAGCTCTTTTTCGAGGACGCCCTTGACCCTCTGCGTGTTGATGGGCGACCTAAAGCCGGTATCGGTGATTTTTGAGCCGAGCATGCCGCCGCTCGGCAGGGTGCGGTCCATGATTTCAAGGAGCGTGCCGGGCAGAGCGTTCTCACCGAAACGCTCTCGCATTGAGTTCACCGTGTTCGTTAGGGCCTGGTTGATGCCGGTGAGCGTTTGGGCGAGCTTCATTTTTTCACCCACGGCCGCTGCTTCGGCCGGAGTCTTGGCGTTGCTCAGTTCGTTTGCGAGCCCGGGCTGCAGGAGCAGGGAAGCAATCACATCCTTGATTTCGACGCGCTTGTAAACGTCCATGCTCTCAGCAATTTCCTTGCCCTGATTGACAAGTACCTGACGGTTCAGCATCGGCTGAAGATTATTGCGCAACAAATCCTTGAAGCCTTCGGGACTGACGAGATCCCGACTGTTCTTGATGGCGTTGAAGAAGGATGCGTTCAACGACATGCCGGTCTGATTGGCAGCGGTTTTGAACAGCTGGCCGAGTCCCTGTCCCTCGGGGACGAGGGCGCTGCCATAGGTGTTCCTGAGATCGGCGAGCACTTCGTTGGCGGCCTGCTGGTACTGTGCGGGCAACTCGGTATTCTTGCTGAAGCCCTGCAGCAGGGCGGACTTCAGTTTGTCGGCTTCAGGGCCGGCGGCGGGCAGGGGGTTGGCCTGACCGGCCACGCGGGGCTCGCCGTTGGGCGCCTGGCTCGCCCTGGAAAAGAGTGCCTTGATGCCCCTCCAGGCAAGCGGAATCAGTTCCGACAGGCCAACCGTAAAGATGCCCGCGGCCACGCGGCCGAATGTTTTCCATCCCGAGGACCTGGCATTGGCAAGTTCTTGTGGGACGTTTGCCTGCTCGTTGTTGACAACCTGTTCGTTCGGAACCGTGTTTTGAGCGGGATTGAGATT
>DNLN01000020.1 GCA_003488465.1 Sutterella sp.
TTGCAATCCCGAGGGGCTGCTCCCTTCGGGAGCCCCCCGTGAAAAACTCCCCGCAGCGCGACCGGCGTTTTGCGGGGAGTTTGCGTTGGAGGGCGGAATTTTCGATCGTTCTCAGAGCGCCGTCAGCCGATAGCGGCAGCTGCCGACGCCGTTTTTCTCGGCCTTCTCAAGGATCGAGAGCGCATGCTCCTTTTTCCAGAGCTCGCGCGTTGCATCATCCGGGGCGCTTTGCAGCGTGATGTCGGTGCACACGGCATCCAGGGCCACGGGATCGAGGCTCGCGAACACGCCGACATCTCCGAGGTCGACCGCCCCCGGACACTTGTCCCTCGGAGCAAATCCCGGCATCACGCACAGGAACGCCCACTGGCCGGTCCGCGCCGCAAGGGCGGCCTTGACGGCGTCGGTGATCGACTCGGCGGTGGTTTCCGGATCCACCTCCTGCCAGGAGAACGAGCGGCCTGCGCTATGGATGTTGCAGCGGCCGGAGAAGGGCGACAGCGTGATCGAGAGGTTCTTCATCGTGCCGCCCAGCTGCGGGAGATTGTGCAGTTTGAAGCGGACGATCGACACAAGGGAGTCGTAGTTTGCAAAATGCGATCCCACGCGGTGCACCTTGAGGTGCATTCCATGCGGCACGGGCAGGTCGATCGATCCCTCGTCGTCCATGATGTCGACGGGCGCGACGGCGGCAAACCCGAGCGTCCTTGCGAGCTCGAGCCGCTCGGCGGTTGTCGAGTAGGTGTTCGACTCGAGGAACGTTCCCTTCACCCCGCGCACGACGCCTGCGAGGAGCTTGGGATCGGGGTAGGGCTTGCCGTGGCCCTCGAAGTTGACCTTGACGCCGACGCGGCCCACCGGCTTCCAGCCAAGCGCACGGTACACGCGCATGAGGGCCGATGCGGACACTTCGGGCGCAAAGAACACCTCGGGAGCCGATGGCGCGTCCGTGCGGTGGGTGAGTTTGATGAGGTTCGGCCGCCAGCGGGCGGCCTGAGCGGCGCGACCGAGCGGACTGCCCGAAAGGGCAAGAGCGGCAGCGCCTGAAAGAAGAGTTCTGCGGCAGAGCATTGCGATATCCTCAGAGGAAAAATATTCCGAATGCACTATGCCACGGGCAGTATTTGCAGTCGCACTCCGTTTCTGCCCGATTCGTATCCGTTTGTCCTGATCGGGCGGCTGCCGGATCAGCGTGCAGTTCGGCACAAACCGGGCGGCCGCAGAGTCCACTCGGAGAAAAAGAGGCGCAGAGCAAGAATTTCAGCCTGCGAGGACGGATGCGGCCCGATCGTTAGTCAAGCGGACCGTGCGCAGAAAAAACAGAAAATGGCAGGGACGAATTCAGAGCACAAGCGCGGCCGCGACGATGACCAGCGCGCAGCAGAGCACGCACAGAATGGCGCCGCTGACGAAGGTTTTCTTTTTGGAGCGAAACAGAACTCTGTCATCACTCATCAGACTGGGTTTGCGAATCATTCGGAGGAGTCTTTCATTTGAGACTTATTTGGATCGGAACTATATACCAGACAGAAAGATTTTTCCGTGCGTTTTTTTTGGTTTGTGTGAATGTGGTTTTCCACATTTGTTTAAAAAATTTTCAAAATTCTTTTGAGATCAGGCAGCGCGAAGCGATTCTTCCGGGCGGGGTCGGAAGCGAAAATTTTTTTGCCCCAAAACGGTGCATATCAAGGCGCAAAACACTCCGAAAAATGTGGTAGTCTGCGCACCGTTTTTTGGGAGGACAATGGACATGAGCAGCACTCTGGCACACGCTCTTCAGGATCGGTTCCAGACAATTCCCCGCGACTCGGCGCATTTCTGCGACAGCGCCGCGCTTGACGAATTCATCGGCGTTTGCAAGCGCCTCTCGGTCATCTGCTCGATTGAAGACTCCCGCAGCTGCGACAGCGCGCTTTTGTTCGCCTTCTCGGACGGCAGTCGGCTCGACGTCGGCAACCCCTCGCAGCGCGTCTATCCGGCCTTTGCCAAGGAAGCGCACTGACCTCTGGCGCTCCTTAGGGGGAAATTCCCTAGGCTGCCCTTGCTGCACACGGGACCGCTTGACAAACGCGCAAAGTGCGTCGACTATTCGCCGAATAACTCGACAGAATCCATGTCTGACAAAGGTATACGGCTTCAGTTTGTTTTCGGAGCAAGGCGCTCCGGAGCCTTTCAGGGATGACTCCGCTTGCATGGCGCGAGCCGTCTGGTTCAGTCGAATCGGCTAGACGAGAAACTAAACCAACGAAAGGCGGCATCATATGGAAGAGTACGGCTCGGCAAAGGAACGCGAGGAGGGGCTTGCGCCTTATCTGTCTCCGCTCGGCGCCTGGGGCCTTGCGGTCGGCACGGCAATCGGCTGGGGATCATTCCTCTTCACAACGACCCACTATCTGGAAAAGGCGGGGCCCATCGGGAGCATCATCGGCATGCTGATCGGCATGGCGATCATGCTGTTCATCTGCCGCAACTATCACTTCCTCATGAACGCCTTCCCGAGCGCGGGCGGCGTGTACAGCTTCATCAAGCACGTGTTCGGCTATGACCGGGCGTTCCTGAGCTTCTGGTACGTGATGCTTGCGTACCTGGCGATGCTCTGGGCCAACGCCACGGCCGTGCCGATCTTCATCCGCAGCTTCTTCGGCGACGCGCTTGAGATCGGGTATCTCTACAGCATCTTCGGCTACAAGATCTACGCGGGCGAAGTCCTGATCACGATGGCCATCATCCTGCTCACCGGCGTGCTCTGCATGAAGCGCGAGCGCCACGCCGTGAAGTTCGCAACGGCCCTCACGCTCACCTTCACGATCGGCATCACGGCCGTGAGCCTTGCGGTGGGCGGCATGCACCTGACCGAGCCTGCCTTCACGCTCGATCCCAAGTTCATTCCGTCTGAGGACATTTTCCCGCAGATTCTTGCCATCTCGCTCATCACGCCCTGGGCGTTCATCGGCTTTGAGAACATCTCGCACTCGGCCCGCGAATTCAAGTTCAGCCGCGAGCACTCCTTTGCCGTGCTTGCCGCGTCCGTCGTCACGACGACGGCGCTTTACATCTTCGTCATCCTGCTCTCGATCGGCGCCTATCCGGCAGACTGCACAAGCTGGCTTGACTACCTCAGAAAACTTGCCGAGAGCAATGCCAGCATCAAGGTGCTTCCGCCCTTTTACGTCGCATACCATTACCTTGGCGCCACGGGCTTTGCCGTGCTGGCGGTCTCGCTTCTTGCCCTGATCATCACAAGCCTCATCGGCAATACGGTCGCGCTGAGCCGGCTGTTCTACCAGGTTGCCAAGGACGACGTTCTGCCCGATCGGTTCGGCGACCTCAATGCACGCAGGAATCCGGAAAAAGCGGTCTTTCTGATCATGATCGCCTCTGTGGGCGTTCCGCTTCTTGGCAGAACGGCCGTGGGCTGGATCGTGGACGTTCTCGTCATTTGCGCCGTGATCGTCTACGGGCTGGTTTCCGCCGCCGCATTCAAGCTCGCGGGCGAGCGCGGCTGCAGGCTCGAGCGCTTCACCGGACTTATCGGCATGATCGTCATGGGCGCTTTGGGACTGGTGCAGCTCTTTCCCG
>DNLN01000007.1 GCA_003488465.1 Sutterella sp.
GACTCGTTCAGTTTCTTCCAGTACTTGAACCGCTCGTTAGCCGCGGAGCTGATCGCCTTGAGTTGCATGCCAGGGTTTTGAGAGAAAAAATGAAACGGAGGACATTGTACGTGAGGCGCCGCCGGCGTCATCGGTTTGCCCGCTGCAGCCCCGCCGTCCCGGCCGCAATTTCGCGAGGCTGAAAAGTGTGGTTTTTTCTCCCCCTAGGGAATCATCCTTACGGATGAATTCCGGGGGCTTGACAGCGCTTGATTTGGCTTTTGCGTTAAAGTTCAGCAGTTTCGCGCCGTCCTGACCTTCAGGCCGGCGCATGTTCGATTTAGGAATAGCACTGTGGCCCAAGAAACATCCGAGCGCTTTGGAACCGACGTCGGCGCTCCCGAACTGTACGCTCCCGACGACACTCCCGAATCCGTCCGCGCAGAACTCGATCTTCTGAGAACGATTCCCGAGCTTCTCACCCATCATCTGGAAAAGCGTCCCGACATCCCCATCTACCGGTACTATGTCGCCGCCGACAAAGAGTGGAAGACGCTCACCGTGCGTCAGACGTACGAGCAGGTGTGCGCCTGGCGCAAGGCGTTCATGGCCATGGGGCTCGTTAAGGGCGAGCGCGTCTCGATGCTTCTGCCCAACTGCATCGAGGCCGTTCTCTTTGACCAGGCCGCGCTCTCCTGCGGCCTCGTCCCGGTGCCGCTGCACGCAATCGACACCCCGGGGTCCTCGGCCTACATCCTGAACGACTCGGGCGCAAAGGTGCTCTTTACAAACCGCGCACTCAAGTGGAAGCAGATCCACGAGGCAGATCATCTGCCGAGCCTGCGCGCCGTGGTCATCACGGACAACGAGGCCGAGGAAGGGCGCGACGGCAAGATCACGGTGATGAACCTTTCGAGCTGGCTCGCCCAGGGCGAGCAGACCGAGCTCACCGATATCGAGATTGAGCCCACGGATCTTGCGGCGCTCGTCTACACCTCCGGCACGACGGGCCGACCCAAGGGCGTGATGCTCACGCACCGCAACATCCTTGCGGACGTCACCGGCGTGCTCAGCAACATCTATCCGCGCCTTGGCGAGATCTGGCTCTCGTTCCTACCGCTCTCGCACACGTTCGAGCGCACGACGAGTTACTACACAAGCCTTGGCTGCGGCAACCTCACGGTCTTCAACCGCAACATCGGCCTGCTGCAGGAGGACATGAAGGAGAACCGTCCGACGATCCTCATGAGCGTGCCGCGCGTCTATGAGAAGATCTATCAGAAGGTTCAGGAAAAGCTCGCGCAGCAGACGCCCCTCACCCGCTTCATGGTGAACTGGGCCGTGGACGTCGGCTACAGGCGCTTTTGCAAGAAGAACAAGCTGCCGGTCTCCTACGGCCTGTCCGCCCTGCTCGACCCCTTCGTCGCCGGGTTCCTCGACCGCAAGGTCTGCTCGAACATCCGCAAGATTTTCGGCGGCCGCCCCTACGCCTTCATTTCGGGCGGCGCGGCCTTGAACGCCAATGTCTCGCGCTTTTTCTGCGGCTGCGGCGTGGTGCTCTACCAGGGTTACGGCATGACCGAGACGAGCCCCATCGTCTCGGTGAACCGCATGGGCGCGAACAATCCGAACACGGTCGGACTGCAGCTCCCCAACATCGAGGTGCGCGTCGGCGAGAATGACGAGCTGCAGGTGCGCGGCCCCACCGTCATGCAGGGCTACTGGCATCGCGAAGAGGACACCGCCAAGATGTTCACCGAGGACGGCTGGCTCAAGACGGGCGATCAGGCCGACATCTACAACGACGGCTACATCCGCATCAAGGGCCGCATCAAGGAAATCATCGTCACGAGCACGGGCGAGAAGATTCCGCCCGCCGACCTCGAGCAGGCGATCGAGACCGACAGCCTCTTTGACCAGGCCATGGTCGTGGGCGAGAACAAGCCCTACATCGCAGCGCTCGTCGTGGTGAACGAAGTGCAGTGGGGGCTGTTCTGCAAGAGCCAGGGCGTGGACGGAGCCGATCCGGCGAGCCTCACGAACAAGGAGCTGCGCGCCGCAGTCCTCAAGCGCATCAAGAAGGCCTGCGCCAACTTCCCGAACTACGGCGTGCCGAGAAACGTGCGCATCCTTGCCAAGCCCTGGACGATCGAGAACGGCATGCTCACGCCGACGCTCAAGTTAAAGCGCGGCCCGATCCGCGCCCGCTACGCCGACGAGATCGACGAGCTCTACGGCGACGCAAGAGCCAAATAAGCCCAAAGCCCGGGGAAGGACAGAACGCCTCTCCGGGCTTTTTTTAACTTCCGGTTGTGCTCCTGAGTGCGGCTAAACCTTGAAGCGCCCAGATCTGGCCGTCGCGCACCTGGGCGGACACGAACTTGAGCAAGGTCGGCTCACGATCCGCGGCCCTGCCGTCAAAGGCGGCCGCCATCCCGGCCCGCCCGTCAATGCCGGCGCCGTAGAGCATGCTCACCTCGTCAGCGAGCCCGAGATCGAGCATCGAGCCGTTGAGGTGTCCTCCGCCAACGAGCGCAAGCCTGCGGATGCCGAACGCGTCGTAAAGAATCTCCATTGCGGCCGCAAGGTCAATTCCCCCCTTGCCGACCGTGATGAAAGAGATCCCCTTGCCGCTCAGATACTCCAGATAGTCCTCGCCCACAACAAAAACGCGAGGGAGCCCATGACTTTTAGTCATGGGGAGGAATCGCGCACCGCGCGAAAGCGCGGTATAATCATGTTAGTTAATTAAGGAATTAGCTAACATGAAATCTGATGGGTACATTCACAAAGAAGGACTTGTTTATAAAAATCAGTTTCACGTGATTTTCTGTCCAAAATATCGTCGGAAGGTACTTGTCAACGGTATTGATGAGCGACTGAAGGAAATCCTTCCGGAGGAAGCCGCTAAATTGCAGGCAGAGATTCTTTCCATGGAAGTCATGCCCGATCATGTTCATCTGTTCCTTACCTGTGATCCGCGACTGCTCCTTCACCGCATCATTAAGCAAATGAAGGGAGCATCAGCCCGAAGGCTGCGCATGGAATTTCCAGAGCTGAAGAGTCGTCTGCCGTGCTTATGGACCCGCAGTTATTTCTGCTGTACGGTGGGGCATATTTCTGAGGCAACCATTCGCCGCTATATTGAAATGCAGAAGGACAAGTGATGAGAGCCGTTACCGACAGCTACTGCATCACGTTTGAGGTTAAAGTGAATTCCTCAGACCTGTCGGAAATCGACCGACGGATGGAATGTGCCCGGCAGATTTACAACACCTGTCTCGGTCAGTGCCAAAAGCGTTGGCGATTGATCCGTAGTCTTCCTGAATGGCGTTCGTGTTTAGGCCAGCTTCAGACCCTCAACCGTAAAACTGAGCTTTCCTCTGATGAAAAATCTCGTCAGAAGGCTCTGCGTCAGCAACTGAAAGCCATCGAGCAAACCGAAGGATTTTCTGAGTACGCCCTTCATGCGTATGCTTTGACGATCAACCGTCATTTTGGATCTTCTTTGGGCTCCAACGAACTTCAAAAAGCCGCAACTTTTGCCTGGCGCACGTTCGAGCGTTACCGTTTCGGTAACGCCAAGAAAGTCCGATTCAAGCGCCGGAACGATCCGATCACCATCGAAAACAAGAGCAATAGTTTCGGACTTCGCCTCAAAGACGACAAGGTGCTTTGGGCAAGCAAGTACACGCGCACGTTGGTATTTCCTCTCATCGTTCGCCGAAACGATACTTACGCCCAACAGACATTCCTGGATAAGACGAAGTTCATCCGTTTCTTCGAACGAACCATTCGAGGTGAACGGCGGTTCTTCATTCAGGCGGTGAAGGAAGGTACTCCTCCGCCTAAGAAACGTCAGTACGGAGAGGGCAAGCCGGCTGTCGGCATAGACCTCTCGCCGTCAACCCTTGTGGCCTATTCTCCGGCAGTCGCCGTCATAGAAGAATTAGCAAAGGATTGCGAAGACATTGAAGCATCATTGCGTCGTGTCAATCGTGCGATTGATCGGTCTTACCGAGCTACGAATCCCGAGGCTTACAACGAAAACGGCACCATCAAGAAGGACTGTCATCTTGTGCCTTCGAAACGCTGTCGGAAGCTGCAGGCAAAGCGTAAGGAGCTCTTCCGAAAGCAGGCGGCAGTGCGCAAGCACTCGCATGAGAAAGCTGCCAATGAGCTCATTGCCCAGAGTACGGACATCAAGGTGGAAGATACAGCGGTGGCGTCGTGGACGGCACGCTCCAAGGAAATAACGGTCAATCCGAAGAATGGAAAAATCCGTTCCAAGAAACGTTTCGGCAAAACCGTCGCCCGCAGGGCTCCGGCCATGCTACTGGCGATCATTGACCGGAAGCTGAAATACCGTGGGTACGCCCTCAAACGTGTCGTGTCTCAAAAGGTAAAGGCCAGCCAATTTGATCATTCAACTGGGCAGTATCGAAAGAAGAGACTTTGTGACCGATGGTGCGTCATAGACGGACACCGGGTACAGCGAGATCTGTATTCAGCTTTTCTCGTCAGCCATGTGATGGGAAAGAATTTGGACACCATCGATCGTAAGGCGTGTTGTAATGACTGGATGAATTTTTTGAGTCTTCAGCAAGAGGTACTGAAGACTTGTGATAAGAACCTCGGAATCTTTTGAATAACCTATTTTTCATTGACCCAAGCATGTCGTAAAAGGGCTTCGCCAAGCTGTGACAGCGAGGGGCGTTAAAAGGACGGAAGCGCAAGCACGCGGCAGGTATCAACAAGGCAGTACCGTTGCTCTGCCGGGCCGATGAGGTGCATTCCTTTGCGGAATAGCTCCGTTAAATTCCGGTGAAACCGAGTCAGTGGCGATTCGCAGTCTCTCCGCCATTTCGGACGGAGATAAGGTGGTCGCAGAAGCTCTGAAGTAACTTGGAACCCCACGACTTTAGTCGTCGGGAGCT
>DNLN01000035.1:0-906 GCA_003488465.1 Sutterella sp.
CTGGGCGAGCGGTTTCGTGCGGACATTCGAGGCGATGCGCGTCTGGGGGCTGCCCGCTCCCCGGATCGAGGAAACGGACGGTTCCCTCAGAATCACCCTCATGCGCCCGGGGGCAAAGCCATACGGCGCCGCCCAGATCGACCGCATTGCAAATTACGTTCCCGGGCAGAGCGAGAGCGAAGAAGACGCCCCGGCTGAGAGCGCACACAGCGCATCAAGGGCGCTTTCCGAGCGCATGAGCAAAATCGTGGCCCTCGTTCGCGACGATCCCGCCATGACGGTCTCGGACATGGCGAGACGGCTGAATCTCACGGTGGGCCAGGTCAAGTTCGCCGTGAAAATGCTCCGCGAGAACGAGATCATGTCCCGATCGGGAACACGCGGCGGCAAGTGGATTCTGAGCTGACTCTCCTTTGGCTGTCGGCTCGTTTTCCTGAAGAAATCAACTCTGAAATCGAGGCGGTACGCAAGGAGCGCAAGGCTGCAGAGCGGCCGGCCGCTTGAAGGACTTTCGGCCGTCGCCGATCCTCCCCAGTCCCTCCCCGGTCTTTAGAACCGGTACTGTCCGCGAATGCCGAACCGCACGGCGTTGCCTGTGTTGGCGCCCTCGTATCCTGCCGTCAGTTCGGCCCTGAGCGTGTCGGCGCTGTTGGCTACGCCCACTGACGCATCCGCGAGCACGCTGTTGCGGCCCATGGCGCGGCTGTGACTCGTGAAGGAGTCGCTGCCGGAGAGGTCGCGGAACGAAGCCCGTGCCGTGTAGTCCGTGGAGAGCAGTTCACGCCTGTAAGCGCCCGAAAGGCCGGCGCGCACGATGAGGCCGTCAGAGGCGCGATGGGCGACGTTCACATGCGCTCCCAGCATGGCGCCAAGCGCGTCATTGCTGTCCTTGCTGACAGAGAGGCC
>DNLN01000035.1:966-6986 GCA_003488465.1 Sutterella sp.
CCCCCGCCGTTCTTTTCCTTGAAGGACTGATGCTCGGTGCGGATGTACTCGAAACTCGCAAACGGTCCGAAGGTCACGCCGCCCGCCTTCCAATCCTTGCCAAGGCCGACCATCGCCTCGCCGGTCCAGGACGTGTACTTGCCCTTGGCCTTCTTCTCATAGGAGCCGAATGCCACGGTGCGCTTGCTGCGGTTCTCCTCGATGCCGACCCGGGCTGAGCCCATGAGATAGAAGTTGTTCCAGCCCTCCGGTTCAAACTGCGCATGAACGCCCGCAAAGGCTCCGGCGCTGTCGATCCGCGCATCGTGCCAGGTGGACACCGTCTGGTGTCGGCCGCCGATGCCGCCATGGAATCCGAGCGTGAGGCCCGAGGCGTCGGTCTTCTCCAGACCGCCGAGGATGCCGCCCGAGGTGCTCCGCGTTGCCGAGCCTGCGCCCTGGGCGTTGCCGATGAAGCGCTCGCCGTAGGGCGTGACAAAGCCCGTCCAGTCGCGCGTCTGAAGCGCGCTGATCGGCCCCTCCCCGGTCTCGCGGCTCTCGCGAAGATGGCGGTGCAGGTCGCGGGACACCTCGCGGTGCATGCGGATGCTGGCCGCATCGGCATAGCCGTAGGCTTCCGGGCTCAGTTTCTTGAGTGCGGCAGAGACGCCTGCCGCGGACGTCATCCCGTCGATGGCGCCGAACAGTTCCTGGGCCTCGGTGCACAGGCTTGAGGTCGCAGCGCTGTTGCCGGGGGCGGCCCTCAGCATGAACCTGAGGGCCGGCTTCCGGATCGCATCAGCACTTGCCGCTGCATCAAGCGCAAGACCCACGGCCCGCGCGGAGGCGTCAAGCGCAAGCTTGCTGTAGGCGTCGGCAGCGCGCTGAACCACAAGCCGGCTGCCGTTCAACTGCACGCCAAGCGTTGCCGAATTGGCTTTCGTCGTCATGCTCTCGAGCAGCTCGCTCGGATTGCCGTTCGCATCGACAACCGGACTGCCCTGCAGCGTCACAGCCGTTCCCGTCTGGTAGTAGCCGTCGGCAAGGTCGACAAGCCAGGTGCCGCCTCTGGAATTGTCGGGATCGGTCACGGTGACCGATCCGCTCAAGGCGCCCTCACGGCTGACCGCGGTCATGAGCATGCCCCTGTTTCTGAGCACCTCGGTCTGGATCGTCTTGCCGCCTGCGGCGTTGCCAAGAGCAAGCGTCGCCCCATCTTCAATCTTGAGCGACTGCACGTCAACGTTTCCCGAGAGCGAAAGCGTGCCGCCGGCAACCTCGACCTTGAGCGGATTGACTGGCGTCTGACCGGAAGCCGACTCATCCATCTGTTCCCTGAGCCAGCGAATGTCGCCCGAGTAGGCCATCCGGAAATTCGGATCGGCGTTGTAGCTGCCGTCGGCATCGACCTTGTAGCCGAAGGTGATGCTCGTGGTGAGGTTCTGCCCGGCGCTGTCCGCATGAAGGTACTGGCCCTTGGGATTCCAGGCCGAGAGGATGTCGCCCTGCAGGGTTGCGCCCGAGAGAATGTTGATTTCCTGCACCAGGGCGCGCTTTCCGATGTAAATGGCCGCTTCAGCGCCCTTGACGCTGCCCGAGACATCAAGCTTTGCCATCGGACCTTTGAGGCCCACCTCGTAACCCTCATAGGTGCCGGTGAGATCACCGTCAATGAGGTCTCCGGTTAAATTCTGAACCTTGTGGATGTATGAGCCGCGCATCTCATTGGCGTCTCCCAGCGTATTGACGCCGAAGTCAAAACTGATCGCGTGGCCGCCCGTTCCGGTCGCCTCCACGGATCCGGCGACATCAACGCTGTGGCCGCTGCCGTAGGCAACAAGGATGCCCGTGCCGTGAGCGCCGTTTGCGGTGATGCGCGTCCCCCGGGCAAGCGTCACCGAGTTTTCGATGCCGTCGATGCGGATGCCGGCGGCGCCGGTGCCGTCAGCCAGAAGGTCTGCTGCCTGGGTGATGGTGTTCCCGCTTCCGTAGATGTGAAAGCCCGTAGCGAGCGTGGCCGTGTTGGGCCTTCCCGCGACATAGGCCGTACCCTCGGAATTTCTGGCGTAGAAGGGCTTCGTATTGGTATAGGTCTTGTTGCTGCCGTATTCGGAGGCGCCGAACCAGTTGCGCCGATCGATCGTATAGCCCATGTCCTGGAACGCCGCAAGTTCAGCCTCCATGAGCATGATGTAGTTGCGCCAGCTCTGGTGGCTCATCATGCTGTGGGCAAGTTCAAAGTGCGAGAAATCGGACGAGGCCTGGCTCCCGTATCCCTCCCATCCGTTGACGGGAATGCCGGGAAGCGCGGTGCCCGAGAGCACCTCGCTCACGTTGGAGCCAACGAAGTAAACGCCGCTTTCCTGGCCTTTTCCGCCAACAAAAACATCGCTGCCTGATGAAAGAGTCTGCCCCTTCTCCCCGTTGATCGTATGAGAGCTGCCATCCAGACGCAAAACGATCGTTTTGCTTGAGAGCAGAGTCGGCTTTGCAAAATCCAGTGCGTACGTATCGCCGCCGGACTGCCTGGCCCAGTACGAGACAAGGTGGTCGCTAAAGGGCGTGTCATCGGCCTTGATGGCGACGTCGTGGATGGTGAGGCCGCCCCCAGCCCCGTTGCTGTAGAGCAGGCTGCTGTCAGAGACAATCCCCTTGTCGACAATGAGCTTCTCGAGCTGTTCAAAATCCTGCGCGTCGCTAGCGGACGGCGGATTCTGGGTGTTCTCCCTCGCCTCCTTGATTTTTGACAGAACGGCGGACACCGTCACCGCATCAGAGGCGATGCCGAGCGCATGCGAGAGTTCGTGGAACGTCGTGGAAAAGAGCTCGCTCGTGATGTCCTTGCCCATGTCCACCGTCATGACCGGATAGATGAACGGCAGAACGCCGGTCCCCTGGTCCACGCCGTTTTCCGCTCCCTTGGTGGTCTGATTGATCGTATAGACGCCGGCCTTGTCCTCGGCGCTTTCCGGCATCCGGTCGTAAAGGATGCCCGCCATCAGATACGGCACTTCAACCTCTCGGCCGTTCTGGTCGCTGCTTGTCCAGGACTCGGCGCTGGCCGAGGCGTTGTCGGCCATCTCCGGATCGTTCTCGACCTTGATGTTGAAGGGAATGGCCTGCGAGTTGCGGCTGCCGGGCGCGAAGAGCCCCGCCCAGATCTCGGCGGCATCCAGAACGCCCTTCAGTTGAGCATCGGTCAGAGACCATTCAGGCAAAGTGGTGTCTGCCCCAGTCTTTGCCGCGGCGTGCCTGTCGATGGTGAAAACGAACATCGGCTTGCCGTTGCTCGCGATGGTCTGCGTTTCCGTGGCGGCAAGGCCTAGGGAGGGACTCATGGCAAGCGCCACGGCTGAGGCGATGAGACTGACGGCAATAGGGCGGCGGGGGTTGCGGCTGGACACTTGAAACACTCCCTATTCCTATTCATCCATCGGGCGGACAGAAAGGTTTGCCGCTCCGATAACAGGATCAAGGAATTTTACCCCCGCCCCGCCTGCTGACGGGCATGCGGCACACGGCGCACCGGATAAACGGCGGTGTTTTCCCCGGGATGGGAAAAAAGCGAGCCGACGCTTTTTGGAATATCAGCGCCGGCTCTTTGCGGAGAGTTTGCCGAGGACTACGGAGAAACCGGAGTGACGATCTCAAGCTTTTCGGGCGCAGTCACCTTGACCGCGTGCCTTACCGTCGACTCGCTGTGGGCAGCCACGGACATCCGCCACTTGAGCACATTGTTCGCCGTCTCGGGGTTCGGCGTGCCGGAATACTCGACCGTCACGTCCTGATGCACGCTTTTTGGCTGCGGGCGCTCCACGGACACGTTGACGGCCTCGTCGCGGTCATTGCGCACGGTGTAGTTCCAGACCCACTCCCAGACCCGCGTCTTGCCGATGAAGCCCTCGGTGCCGCTCTTTCTGGGCTCGGTTCTGGCGGTGAGCCGAACGCGCGGATCATTTCTGAACGAGAGGAACACCTTGCCGTTTGCGGGCGCGAACCGATCCTCGCCCACTGCAACTCCGTCAACCGAGAGGCGCGCACTGGCCTGCGGCCAGGCGGTCTTTGCATCAAGCTCATGCTCGGCGCAGATGTAGACCTGCGCGTCGCGGTTCAGGGGACGCACCGTCCAGGTGAGCGGATCGTTCCAGACGCGGCTTGAAAGAAGAATGCGGCTTTCGCCCTGCACGAGCCCCTTCATCGAGGGCGTCCAGGAGGCAAATCCGCCCGCCGTGCTCGCAACGACAATCGGCTGGCCCGAGGAGCGCGCCATCGCCTCCTCGGCTCTGTCCATCATCGGCGCGGCCATCATGACCTTGGCGTTGCGCACCGCCGCCTCCGCGCGCATCTGGGGCCGCTCGACACCCACGATCCAGGAGCGGACCGTCCCGGGTCTGACGGCACCGGCCCCCTTGCTCACGAGCTGCACCTCGGTGTTCTTCCAGTCAAAGCAGGAGTTCTGCCAGACGAGAGCTTCAAGGCGCACGGTGATCCTGCCCATCCCGTTCCTGCCCGGCACGCAGTCGATGCTGTAGGCGGGCTGCCAGCGGCTGTCGGGAATCCTGTAGCTGTAGCGGACCTTCACTGCGCCCCGTGTGCGGTCCGCAAGGGCGGCCTTCACAAGGAGCCTCACAGCGGAGGTCTTCGGATAGGTCTTGAGCAGCTCCTCGATCGCCTCGATCCTGCCCTTGGCCTGCTCGATCGAAACGTAAAGCGCAGGGATGTCCTCCTTGGTCGGATCCTTTTCCTCGGCCCGGTTGATCCTCGCCTGCCAGAGCGCGATCTGTCCCTTGAGACGGGCGCGCTCGCTCTCAAGCTTCGCCCTCTGGATGGAGAGTTCGCCCTGGGCCTCTCCCGCCACAAGTTTTTGCGTCACGCGCGCGAGCTGCGAGCCGTCGGCCATGATCTGCAGGTCCGTGGCGTTGCCGGGCAGCAGCAGGCTCACCGTCGGCGCTCCCGCATCATCCTTCACGGCAAGCGTCTGCTCGACATAAAGCACCGCTCCGTCGGGCGAGAGTACGGCGCGCGCCGGATCGGCAAGCTCGGCCTCGGCGGCCAAGGCGATGCAGGGACTTGCGGCAAGCAGTACCGCAGTCTTCAATGCAAGCTGAGACATGAATCGCATTCCTCACAAAAACTCATTCGGAAAACCGACAGGGACGGGAAAGGCCCCGCCCGAATCAACATGACTATTGTGCCGCACGCACGCCGCAGGGGCGCACGCGCAATGTACGGGTTGCGCAGACAAACGCAACAAAATCTTTCAGGAAAGGTACGGGCTAGCCCCGGGCAAGCCGTCTGCGGCGCTGCTCGAACAGGCACACGGCCGCCGCAGCTCCGACATTGAGAGACTCGCAGGCCGCCTCGATCGGAATGAGATAGCGTGCGTCGGCAACCCTCAGGGCGCGCTCCGAGAGTCCCGGCCCTTCGGCCCCCATCATCCAGACCGTCCTGCCCCGCTCCCAGCCGCTGGTGCGAAAGAGGTCCATTCCGCCCCGGGCGTCAGCCGCAAGGCGCGTCCCGGAAAAAAGGCTCCGCAGGTCTTCGGGCTCGACGTTCTCGTAGATGACGGCGCCGAAATGCGCCCCCATCCCGGCGCGAAGCACCTTGGCAGACCACAGGCACGCGGTGGCGGGAGACGCGGCGATATGGCGCACGCCGCTTGCGACGGCCGTGCGGATGAGCGTGCCGGCGTTGCCCGTGTCCTGCACGCCGTCAAGGTACAGCGCGTCGGCCTCGATCGGCCGGGCGGGCCGATCGGGGACGGCGATTCCCACTTCAAGCGCAAGGCCCACCCCGCGCTCGACCGGGCTCACCGCGTCGTACAGCGCGGGAGCAAGTTCGAACACCGGAGCGTTGCAGGAGCGGGAAAGCTCCCGGGCAAGCGCGAGCGCCTCCTCGGTCGCCGAGTTCTCGCGAATCATGACGGCTCGTACGTCAGAGCCGTGCTCGAGCACGACCTGAGCCAGATGAATGCCTTCGGCAAGGGTTGCGCCCGCCTTTCTGCAGGCTCGCGCCGACTCGTTCAGTTTCTTCCAGTACTT
>DNLN01000103.1 GCA_003488465.1 Sutterella sp.
TGGGCGAGGCCGGAATCATTGCCGGGGACGTCTCCCGGGACGGCCTCTGCCGGATCGCAACGCCCCAGGCGTTTTGCTTTGCCGAACTCCTTGCCGCGCTGCGCCGCTCGCCCGAAGCAACCGACGAATCAAGCGCAATGCGCATCGCCGGGCACACGGTCGCCGCGGTCGAGTGCTCCGGCACCAACATCAAGGTGACGACCCCCGGGGATCTAACCTTTGTCAACAGTCTTTTACGGGAGAAGAGCGCCATGGACATCCGCGTCGGCCTTGGCTACGACTCGCACCGGCTTGCCGCCGGACGCAAATTCATTTTGGGCGGCGTTGAGATCGCAAGCGACCTGGGACTGGACGGCCACAGCGATGCGGACGCGCTCCTGCATGCCATCACGGACGCTCTGCTTGGCGCCGCCGCGCGGGGCAACATCGGCATGCTTTTTCCCGACAGCGATCCCAAGTACAAGGGGGCGGACAGCGGCAAGCTCCTTCAAGCCGCCTGGGCGCTCGTGCGGGAGGATGGCTGGCGCATCGGCAACATCGACTGCGTCGTCATCGCCCAGAAGCCCAAGTTAAATCCCCACGTCCCCGCGATGCGCGCTTCGATCGCCTCGCTCCTTGGAATCGAGGCCGATCGCGTGAGTGTCAAGCCCAAGACGAACGAGGGGATGGGTTTTGAGGGCCGCATGGAGGGCGTGAGCGTGCAGGCGAGCGTCCTGCTCTCCCGCTAGAATTGCCGCACTTCCCCCACGGGGACACACTTCTTCCGAGACCGAGAAACAAATGCCCGTAGAAAACAAGCGCGCCATCCGCGAGCGCATGAAGGCGCTCAAAAACAAGAGCACCGCCGAACTCAAGGAAATCTATGCCGCCGAACTCACTGCCGCCGACAAGGGCGCGATCGAGCGGCTGCTGCGCCAGAGGGGCGCGCTGATTCCCGAAAAGAGCGGCAAGGTGATCGCCGCTCCCGGCGAGCAGCGCATCATCACCCTGGGAGAGCTCTCCCAGGTCGAAACAAAGAAGGACAAGCGCACGCTCGGCCTCGGCTGGCTTGAAGGCTGCTGCGTTGCGCTCGGCATCCTCATTACCGTCGCGCTCTGGACGCGCAACTCCTGGATCGCTCTCTTATACGGTCTCGGGTGCGCCATCATCGTCTACGCCGTGCTGCACTACTGCAAGCGCGCGTGGATCGACATGGGCCGCGAGTAGCCGCCCTGCGCCATGGCCGCACGCAACCTGCCGCCCGTCAAGGGCCTTGTCGCCCTCGATGCGTTTGCGCGCTGCGGCACCATCCGCGCCGCCGCGCTTGAGCTCGGCGTGCTGCCCTCGACCGTCTCGCGGCAGCTCTGCGAACTTGAGCAAGCGCTTGGCGTGCGGATCACCATTCAGGACGGCAGGGCGCTCAGGCTCACCGGGCAGGGCAGAGCCTTTGCCGAGCAGATCGCTGAGAGCCTTCTGCTTGCCGAAGGCGCCTATCAGAGTTTCAGGGAGAGTCTTCTCAATCCCGGACCGACCAAGACAACCATCACCGTGCTCGTCTCGGGCGCGCTTGCCATCCACTGGTTTCCTCAGCCGCTTGCAAGGTGGCGCTCGCTGCACCCGAACATCCAGGTGCGGCTTCGCACGGGCGTGCGGCTCCCAGCCTGGGAGGATCTGGACTTTGACATCGCGCTGCGCCTCACTCCCTCCAACAAAAAGGGCATCGTCAACGAATTCATCGCGCACGACGAGGCGACCCTCACCATCAGTCGGGCATCGTTTCTCAAGCGCAGGAGGCCCGCACGCGTCTGGGAGCTCTTTGAAACCCACCCGCTGCTTGTCTGCCAGAACAATGACGAGGGCACCGGAAAGTGGCTTGCCGAGAACGGCCTGCGTGAGCTTGAGCAGCAGCGTCATCGGCGCGTGCCGATCATCATCGATGCGATGAATTCGCTGCTCAACGGCACGGGCTCGATGGTCTGCTCGCGTCTTCTTTTCGAGGATCTCATCGGCGACGGCACGCTCGTCGAGCCATGGCCCGAACGTCGCACGCGGATGCAGGGCTGGTGGCTGTGCGGCAAGGAAGACTCCCTGAAGTTTTCCTGCGTCGAGCAGTTCAGTGCGTTCCTTGCCCGGGAAATCTCCCGCACGCTCGGCTGATGCCCGTCCGCACCGGGCAAGTGCATCTGCTTTTCTTCTTTGCCTCGTTTTGGTGCGCGCGCAGCACCAATTCGGTGCGCCTTTCAAATTGTCTTAGTGCACTATTTTCCGTGCATGACTGGATCAGTGCATCATATTCTTAATTGTTGCTGTTTTTGGACTGATTTTATTTAGGCTTTACACCTTAGAGAAAAACTGGCACGATTTATGCATGTAAGAATGTGAAGGCGGGCATGAGTGCCCGGCCTCGTAGCAGATTTCCTAACGCAGCATTTCAAATTTACAGAGAATGGAGGACTTCCCCATGTTCAAGAAACTTGCTCCCGTCGCCTTTGCCGCGACCATGCTCCTCGGCTCCACGGCCATGGCTGCCGGCGATACGTTCGTGACGATCGGCACCGGCGGCATCACGGGCGTGTACTACCCGACGGGCGGGGCCATCGCCAAGATCATCAACGCCAAGAAGAAGGTCTATCACGTGCGCGCCTCCGTTGAATCCACGGGCGGTTCCAAGTTCAACATCAACGCCATCGACGCCAAGGATCTGGACTTCGGCATCGCTCAGGCCGACACGCAGTACCTCGCCTACAACGGCAAGGGCCCCTGGGAGGGCAAGGCCGTGAAGAAACTGCGCGCCGTGTTCGCCCTGGCTCCTGAAGCCGTGACGTTCATCGCCGCCGCCGACACAGGCATCAAGAGCCTCGCGGACGTCAAGGGCAAGACCATCAACCTCGGCGATCCGGGCTCGGGCAACCGCGTGAACGCTCTTGACGTGTTCACCACCACCAAGCTCGTTCCCGGCAAGGACTTCCGCGATGAGAAGTTGAAGCCCGCCGACGCTCCGCGCGTTCTGCAGGACGGCCGCATCGACGGCTTCTTCTACACCGTCGGCCATCCGAACGGCAACATCAAGGAGGCCACGAGCGGCAAGCGCAAGGTGCGCATCATCCCGATCACCGGTCTTGACAAGCTGCTCAAGAACGCTCCGTACTACTCCGTGACCTCCATCCCCATGGATCAGTACCCCGGCGCCGTGAACGCAGGCGAGAAGGTTGAGACCCTCGGCATGCTCGCCACGCTCGTGACGAGCGCCGACACGCCCGATGACGTCGTGTACGCCATCACCAAGGAAGTGTTCGAGAACCTCGACTCCTTCAAGAAGCTTCATCCGGCTCTGAACGGCCTCACCGCCAAGGGCATGCTTGAAGGCCTCACGGCTCCGATCCACAACGGCGCCATGAGGTACTACAAGGAGGCCGGCCTCATCAAGTAATCGAGCGGCCGGGTTCTTAAGCGCAAGGAAGCTTTCCCGGAGCACCAGGAAAGCTTCCCGCATTTCAAAACGGCCGGATTCGTCCGGCTTTTTTGGAACGCGCCCCAAAACAAAAACCCATCCCTGAACTTGAAACCCGCGCGCCACACCGGAGAAAACCATGGCAGAAAAAGAAGATCCAGTCATTGTCGTGCTGCCTGAGACGGAGGCAAGCAAGAAGTCCTCCGACGTCATCGGCGAGTACAAGCAGAAAGTCACCCACGGCGACCACGGTCTGAAGGGCGACAAGACCAACATCACCAAGCGCATCACGTTCGCGGTTGCGCTCGCCTGGTCGCTCTTTCAGCTCTCCACGGCAAGCTGGCTGCTGCTTGACTCGCTCTTTATCAAGTGCTTCCACCTTGCGTTTGCGATGACGCTCGTGTACCTCAACCTGCCGACGCTCAAGTCAAACACCAAGTCCCGCTGGGACTTGCGCATTCTGCTTGCCATGCAGCGCGTGACGACGCTCGACTGGGCGCTCGGCGCCGTGGCGGCCCTTGCGGCCCTGTACGTCTTTCTTGACTATGCAGGCATCTCGGAGCGTCCCGGGCAGCCCATCGGGCGCGACCTCATCTTCGGCGTCCTTCTGATCGCACTCATGCTTGAAGCCACCCGCCGCGTGCTTGGCCCGGCTCTGCCCATCATCTGCGGCGGCTTCATGGCCTATGTGTTCCTCGGCCCGTACCTGCCGGATCTCATCGCCTTCAAGGGTGCGACGCTCTCGCGCTTCATCTCGCAGATCACGATGGACACGCAGGGCATCTACGGCGTGCCGCTGCATGTGTCGGCAACGGTTGTGTTCCTGTTCGTGCTGTTCGGCACGATGCTTGACAGGGCAGGGGGCGGGGCGTTCTTCACCCGAATCGCCATTTCCGGCCTCGGCCAGTACCGGGGCGGCGCCGCCAAGGCGGCCGTCGTGAGCTCGGCCTTCTCCGGCATGGTCTCCGGCTCCTCGATCGCCAACGTCGTGACGACCGGCACCTTCACCATTCCGCTCATGAAGCGCCTGGGCTATCCGGCGCAGAAGGCGGCCGCAATCGAGGTTGCCTCCTCCGTGAACGGACAGCTTGCGCCGCCCGTAATGGGCGCGGCCGCGTTCATCATCGCCGAGTATGTGAACGTTCCCTACGTGGAAGTGGCCAAGGCCGCCGCCATTCCGGCTTTCGCCTCGTACATGGCGCTTTTCTGGATCACGCACATTGAGGCCTGCAACCTGGGCCTGAAGGGGCTTCCCAAGAGCGAACTGCCGCGCTTTTGGATCGAACTCAGAAACGGCCTGCACTTCCTGCTGCCGCTTGCCGCGCTCATTTATGAACTCGTCTGGATGCAGCACTCCGCAGAACTCTCCGTCTTCAACGCGATCGTCGTGCTCTCTGCGATCATCGTGCTGCAGCCGGTGTGCATCGCGCGCGTTCGCCGCGAGCCGCTCCTGCCGGCCCTCAAGTCCGGCGTCAAGGCGCTTTTCGAATCCATGGCGGCCGGCGCGAACAACATGTCGGGCGTCGCACTTGCCACCGCCTCGGCCGGCATCATCGTGGGCTGCGTCTCGCTCGGCCTCGGCCAGCAGATCACGAGCTTCGTGGAAGTGCTCTCCATGGGCAACATCTTCCTGCTGATCGCAATCACGGCGCTCGCCAGTCTGCTCCTTGGCATGGGCCTGCCCACGACCGCGAACTACATCATCATGGCCTCCCTGACCGCTCCCGTCATCGTCGAGCTCGCCACGGGCCTTGAAGTGCACGGCACCGAAATCGCCATTCCGCTCATCGCCGCGCACCTGTTCTGCCTGTACTTCGGCGTGCTTGCGGACGCAACGCCCCCGGTGGGCCTGGCGGCGTACGCAGGCGCGGCCATCGCCAAGGCCGACCCGATTGCTGTGGGCGTGCAGGGCTTCATCTATGACATCCGCACGATGCTGCTGCCGGTGGCGTTCCTCTTTAACGCCGACCTGCTGCTCCTTGGCATCGACAGCTGGACCGAAGGCATCCTCATCTTCCTCATGACCAGTCTCGGAATGATGACCTCGGCAAGCGCCATGCAGGGCTTCCTCGTGTGCAGGACGAACATCCTCGACCGGATCCTGCTGCTTGCAGCAACTGTGCCGCTCGTCTTCCCGTACCTCGTCACCGGCTTTTTCCTGCCCTACGAGATGCGCTGGTGGGGCTATCCGGTCGGTGTCGCGATCACAGCGCTCGTCTGGGTGATGCAGCTCATCCGCATGAAGGCGAACCCGGCGCTGCGCACGGCATAGTGCGGTTTTTCTACCCCGGGGCTCTCCGGTGCCCCGGCCTTCAGGGCGTCCTGTCACTTCGGTGCGGACGCCTTTTTTTCGTCCCGGTTCGCGCCGGCCCTATGGGTTCAAAGGAAAGCTGCTCACAAAAGATGGCGTTTTCATACGAATGGGCGGCCAGACGGTCGCAGCAACGCTCGAGGAGGTTCTTCAGATCGTGCGCCGGGGAAATCCCCGGGACTGGGAGAGCCGCTATTGCGGCCGGAACGACCTGACGTTCAAGTTTGTCGCAGCTTTTTTGGAGTCCAACGGCATTGCTTTCGAGAAGGTGAACTGGCTTGGACTGGGAATCTACGATTCCAACAGGCTCTTCACCAATCTGGCCCAGCTGCTCTCAGACCAAAGCGACACAAGAATCATCGTCAACACGTTCCGCGGCGATGGCAGCCTGCAGCAGAGCCGGCTGCAAACCGGATCGATCCTTGAACAGATGCTGCATCTGCGCGAACTGCTCGATGAAATCAACGTGCCGATCATCAACAAGGAAACCGGCCGACAGGATCGGGAGACCATCTACCCCTGGCCCCAGATTTCTCTGCGCGAAGCATTGACCAACCGCATTGCACATCGGGACTACAGCTCCCCATTGCAATCAGCGATCAACATCAGTCCAATGTCCATCGGTTTCCTGACAGTCGGCGGATTGCCCCCCGAACTGACGCTCGAAGAAGCCCTGCTGCCGGGCGCAACATTTTGCCGCAATCAGAAACTGGCAGACTTGTTCCGCAGACTTGGCTGGATGGAAGTCGTCGGCAGCGGATTCTCCGATATTTTCCGAGGCTACGCACAGTACCCCCAAAAGCCTCTGCTAAAAAATGTCGGCCGAAGCCTGATGGTGGAGCTGCCTCGAGTCGAAAACAACAT
>DNLN01000147.1 GCA_003488465.1 Sutterella sp.
GCATCGCTTCCTGACGCTTCTTTCCGTTTTCCCTGCAATTCGGAACGGCACTCGGTTTTGTTTTCCGCTAAAATCCGAAAAAATGTTGATATCAACAAATATCCGGATTAATGATGTCATCCCTTGCTGATCGTCTTGCAGCGAGCCTTGGAAGCGGCGTGCTGCAGATCATTCTTGGCGCTCGGGGCTGCCTTGACGGTTTTTTCGAGCGGGAATTCCCCGAGCGGCTCGCCCTGGCGGGCATCAGTTCCTCCCGGCTCGTGCGGGTGGACGCGGCCAGCGGGCACTCGGGACAGACGCTTCGCCGCACGGTGCTTGCGCACCTTGCGGACGGCGGGCGGTATGCCGTCATCGTGAGGAACGGCGAAGCGCTTTGCGAAGACGCGTTTGCTGCGCTTTGCGGCATTGCGGCAAGGGGCGGCGCGGACGTTTTTGTCGAAGCTGCCAGTTGCTCGGTCGAGCGTCTTGCCAAGACGCCCCTTGGATCGGGCAGGGCGGTTCTGCACCGGGACTTCGAGCACGCCGAGGCGTTCTGGAAGGAGGGCGCGGCAGGTGAGGCGCTCGAAGCGCTCGTGCAGGAACTCGCGCAAAGCCGGCATCTGAGGAGAAGCGTCCTCATGCTTGACCTGCTCAGGTACTTCGCATCAACGATGGGCGAGCCGCATTCGGCGAATTCCGTGGCGGCCGACATGACGCGCCTCGGGCACCCGGTGTCCGACAAGACCGTGAAGGCGATGATCGGGGCGCTTGAGGAGGCGCTCCTCATCATCCGCGTTCCGAGCTGGGACATTCGGGCCCGGGCGGGAAGAAGAACTCCCGAGCGGATCTATCCGGCAGCGGCCTCGCTCGCCGCGCTCCTTTGCCCGGATGCGGACTGCGGCTCCGTGCGGCGCCTTGAGCTTGTGCTTGCCATGCGGAGCGCGGGCTGGCGCGTCGTGAGTCCTTTTCTCTCGGTGGTGGACAGAAGCAAAGAGGGCCGCGCCGTGCGCAGCCGGATCGAAGCGGATTTCCTCTGCACGCGCGGCAGCGCCTCGATCTACGTGCGCTGGGAGAAAAAGCTTGATCCCGTGACCGCCGACAGGGCCGAGTGCGTGCGATCGTTGCTCCGGATTCCGGACCTTTTTGAAAAGCTGATCGTCACCGAAGGGGCGTTTGCGCCCTGGCGCACGCGGCGCGGCGTGCGCGTGATGGGCATCCGCGATTTCACGGACGGCCGGGCGTTCGGCTAGCGCCTTAAGCCACGAGCGGCCAGAGGGCGAGAAGAACGAGCTGCCCGGAAATGATGCGCAGGAACATCGCAAGCGGATAGACCGTCGAGTAGGCGATGACGGCCGTGGAATTTTCAGAAAGGCTTCCTGCGTACGTGAGCGCCGGCGTGCTCGTTGCCGTGCCGGCGATGAGGCCCGCAATGGTGTGGAAGTTGAGCTTCATCACCTTGCGGCCGATGATGCCGACGAGCAGCATCGGCAGGATGGTGATGATGAGCCCGAGGCCGATGTAGACCAGACCGCTGCCGCTTGCGAAGGCATCGAAGAACTTCGTTCCCGAGGACAGCCCGATGCTGGCAAGAAAGAGCGCCACGCCCCATTCGCGCAGCATCAGGTTCGCCGAATTGGTCGTGTACGTCACCAGGTGCAGCCGCGGCCCGTAGTATCCGAGCAGGATCGCGATGATCAGGGGCCCTCCCGCAAGGCCGAGCCGGATCGGCGTGGGCATGCCCGGGAGCGCAAGCGGAATGTTCGCCAGGATGATCGAGAGCGCAATGCCGATGAAGATGGCGCTCACGTTGGGCTTTTCCAGTTCGCGGCTCTTGTTGCCCATCAGCGCTTCAAGACGGGCGACGGAGTTCTTCGGCCCCACGCACCGCAATGAGTCCCCGAGCTGCAGCCTGAGGCTGTTGTACGGGAAGAACGTCATGCCGGCGCGGGAGACGCGGGTGATGTTGACGCCGTCAAAGTGCGACAGGTGCAGCGAATCGATCCGCACGCCGTTCATCTCCTGACGCGTCACCTGAATGATCTTGCTCGTGAGCGGCGAGTGCTTCGTTGCAAGATCAACCTCGGTGTCCTCCTTGCCGCAGAAGGCGCAGATCGCCTGCTTGTGGTCGGCCGTTGCCACGATGCGCAGCTTGTCGTCGACGTGCACGACGGTGTCCGCGGTGGGACTGGTGATCTCGCCCTCATGCAGGATTCTCGAGCAGATGAAGGGGCGGTTGATGAGCGCGCGAATTTCGCGCAGCGTCAGTCCGTCGAGCGCCGGATTCGTGCAGTGCGTGTGAAAGCAGATCGGCACCTGCAGATCGGACTTCTGCTGCTCCTCCCAGAGCCGGTCCTCCTGTTCGATGTCGACCCGGAAGGCGACCCGGATGAGGCTGATCGTCAGAATGAGCGCAACCACGGCGAAGGGATAGGCGCAGGCGTAGCCCACGGCGATGTCCTCGTGGTTGCCGAGCACGGAGAGCGCTTCGGCCGTGGCGCCAAGGCCCGGCGTGCTCGTCACGGCGCCGAAATGCACGCCGAGGATCATCCCGAGTGAGACCTCGCCCTTGAGGAGAAAATAAAGGCCGACGGTGATGAGGATCGAACTCACCACGCCGAGCGCCATGAGGACATTCAGGCCGTATCCGCCGTGCCGCAGCGCCGAGAAGAAGGACGGCCCCACCTGCAGTCCGATGAAGAACACGAAGAGAATGAGCCCAAAGTCCTTCAGAAAGCTGATCGTCGCCGTGTCGACCTGAATGCCGAGGTAGCTTGCAATGAGCCCGAGAAACAGCACGCAGGTGACGCCAAGGCTGATTCCCGCAACCTTGATTCTGCCAAGGTACAGCCCCGCGGAGATCACGATGCAGTACACGAGCATGTTGTGTCCGAACAAAGTCGGATCAGTGAGCAGCGAAGTCAGCCAATTCATCGGGTTAGGGCGGCTTGGAAACAAGAGGGACGGTCGGAAAATACGGGCGGAATCCGGAATGCGGCATTCCTGCGGGCGTTTCCCGCGCATTGTAGTCTTCAGCGCCTCGGCCGGTCTCGGTCAAATGGCGTATTGAACTGCGCGGAAAACAAGGCCCCCGGG
>DNLN01000155.1 GCA_003488465.1 Sutterella sp.
TCATTCCGGGAAAGTCCTCGGAGGTTCATCCGCGTGATTGGCATCGCGAGCGCTTGGGCCCGAGCCGCTGCCCCGAAATTCCGGCGAAAGCCCGGAAGCTGGATTGCCCGCCTCTGCGTGCACGCGTGCTGCGGCTTCGGCCGCCCTGCTCGTTTCGAATCAAAGTTCCATAGCCTTCGCCTGAATTGCTCTTTGCCATGAGTCCCCAAGGGATTGCCCTAAGATGTTCCTGATAGTGTTACGCTGGCGTTTAAGGGAATACCCTCAAATATTGAGAAAAAATTCTCGGGAAACCTGTAACTGGTCGTAAAATCCCGCACGCATTAACCCTGATATTTTCACTCTGATTCCCAAAGGTTCCCCTGAATCCTGATGCCCTGTCTAGGGCACCGGATCGGGGGGCGTTGTTTTTTTAATTATGCAAGCAGTTCATTTCAGCCTGGCGAGTACCCGGGAGAGACTCTCCCGGAGCGTTCGCGAGGCATCCGAGTCCTTCACTCAGACCGTGCACCAGATCCGCACGACCCCGCTGTCGGCCTACCGCACCGATCTTGCCGCCGGCCTTGCCGTCGTTGGCATTCTGGTTCCCGAGGCCGTGGCCTATGCGGGCATTGCGCACATGCCGCCGCTCGCAGGTCTGATCGCTCTGTTCTTCGGCCTGCTCGCCTACATGATCATCGGCACGAGCCCCTACGCCATCGTTTCGGCGACCTCCTCGTCCGCGATGGTTCTTGCCGTGGCGGTCAGTACGCTTTCGGCCGTGCAAGTGAATGCTCATCCCGAGACGCTCGCCGCGGTGCTCGTCATGATGACGGGCTTCTGGTTCATTCTTGCTCGCGTGCTCAATTTCGGTCAGGCGGCGAACTTTGTTGCCAAGCCCGTGCTGCGCGGCGTGACGATGGGCCTGTCGCTCACGATCATCATCATGCAACTGCCCAAGCTCCTTGGCATGCACATCGTGACGCGCAACCCCTGGGAGCGCGTCTTGGCGATCCTCCAGATGGTGCCGAGCATGAACTGGGCGGCCGCGGGCGTGGGTCTGGTTTCTCTGGCGGTTCTCTTTGCCTGGCGCTGGCGCAAGCAGCCCGCAAGCCTTTGGGTTGTCGTCGCCTCGATCGCCGTCACCTATGTCCTGCCGCTTGAAAGCTGGGGCGTTGAGCTTGTCGGCAACATCAACCTGCAGCGAAGCGCCCTCTCGATCGAGAGCCTGTATGACGCCGACTGGATGGGCGCCATCCAGATGAGCGCTGCGCTCTGCCTGATGGTTTACGCCGAGTCCTACTCCTCGATCCATTCGACGGCGGCCCGTCACGGACTGCATCCGAACTCCAACCGCGACCTGGTGGCGCTCGGCACCGCCAACCTGCTTTCGGGGTTCTTCGGCGGCCTTTCCGTCGGTGCGGGCTTTTCGGCCACGAGCCTCAATGAGCAGGCTGGCGCCAGGAGCCGCCTTGCCGGTGCCTGCGCTCTTGCCCTGTTCGTGCTGATCGTGATCTTCCTGATGCCCTTCATCAGCCGCATTCCCGAGCCGGTGCTGGGTGCCATCGTGATCAAGGCCGTGAGCCACGGTCTGTCCTGGAAGCCCCTGCAACCCTACTTCAAGTGGAAGCGCGACCGGCTTCTTGTCATCGCCTCCTTCCTTGCGGTTGCCGTGCTGGGCGTTCTGAACGGCCTGCTCGTCTCCGTCGTGCTCTCCGTTGCGCTCGTGCTGATCGATTCGGCCAAGGTGCATGTTTCCGAACTTCGCAAACTCAACGGCTCGCACAGCTATGTCAACGTGCGCCTCTTCAATGACACGCAAACGATCGACGGCGTCATGATCCTGCGTCTTGACCAGCCGATGTTCTTTGCCAATGCCGAGCCCAGCCTGCGCCGGGTTGCCGACATGGTTGCCGACAAGCAAAAGCAGGTGCCGCTCGCACACGTGATCATCAGCATGGAGGAGACTCCCAATCTCGACGGCACCTCCATCGAGGCGCTGATCGTCCTTGCCAAGAATCTCCATGACAAGGGCATCAACCTGTCGCTTTGCCGTTTGCACCGCCGGGCGAGAATCGGCCTGATGAATGCGGCAAGCCCCTACCTGATGCCCTCCCAGCTCTCGTACCTCTCCGTTGACCGCGCGGTCAAGGATGCGCTTGCAAAGAACAGGCCCGATCAGGTTCGCGATACGTACACGCCCGGCGCCCGGCACGGACTGCAGGGATCCTGATCTCATTGATTTTCTTGAGGAATTGTTCGGCGGCCTTCCCCAGCGGGTTGGCCGCCGAAATTTTTGTGGGCGGCCTCGATTGCTGCCTTGCAGATTGCTGGCAAAATGCTCTCCATGCAAACAGCCAATATCTGATTAATAAATCACATTGATATAAAATAAAAATAAAACGATCAATGTAGATAATTTCTTCATTTTTCCCGTTTGTTTCCGAAGGCGTGACCTTGCCCTTTTCCTCGGATGCGCAAAGGCTGAAAAAGCAAAGAAGGCCGCTAAGGTTTAGAAGACAGCCGACGCAGAAACGGCCGAACCGGCCAAGGCGAAAAAGGCCGCAAAGGCAGTTTCCGCTTCTTTAGCCAAGACCAAGAAGGCGCAGGCAAAGAAGCGGGCCGCTGCTGATGGCCAAAAATCCGCTGATTAGCCTTGCGCCTCTCCAGCTCAAGAAACCGTCCGAGAACTTCCTTCGGGCGGTTTCTTTCTGCCCGACGGCCAGGGAAAACTTCTTTGGCCTTGTCGATACAATTGGGGAATTCTTCTTTCTTCAGGTCGCCCATGGGCATTGCGACACAAATCGAGCTTTATCGGGTTCTTCGCTCGCAGACCGCCTGGTCGCTGCTTGCGGCTGACACCGGGCCGGAAACACTGGCCTATCTGCAGACGCTTCTTTTTGATTCCGAGCGCTCCCTGCCCAATTCCGTTTTCATCGACCGGCTGCACGGCCTGATGAATCAGTCGAGCACTCAGAGCGTCGACCGGGAGGCGGCAGCGGCCAAGGTCACGCTCTGGCGACAGCAGGGATACGTGGTCAGAACGCTTGCCGATCGCGCTTCGGAGCCGTCCTATGAACTCTCGGTCGGCGCCTTCGAGGCGATTCGGTTTGTCTCCTCGCAGAGCGTGCAGAGAGCGTCTCCCACGGAAAGCCGGCTTGAGATCCTCATTCACGCCGTCAAGAAGCTTGTCGATGACACGGATACCGACATAACGAAGAGAATAGCCAGACTCAAGCAGGACAAGAAGCTGATTGATCAGCGCATCCAGGATCTGCGCGACGGCCGGGTGAACCTGGTTTCCGAAAGCGAGGTCAAGGCCCAGGTCTATGACATCCTTTCACGGATCGAGGATCTGGACGGGGATTTTCTCCGGGTGCGCAATGCGTTTCACGCCCTTGCCGAGAAGATTCAGGCCGATGTCATGAACAGCGAGGCGACCCGCGGCAAGGTGATCGAACAGTTCTTTGCCGGCTACGACTCGATTGCCGAAAGCGAGGCAGGCAGAACGTTCAATGCGTTCTATCGGTTTCTGAGCAGCGAGCTCGCGACCCGAGAGATCGACGAGCTGGTTCAGGCTCTCTGCGAGCGCCCCTTCTGGGACAAGCTCGA
>DNLN01000144.1:0-2855 GCA_003488465.1 Sutterella sp.
GCCGCGCCGCCCACGCGCTGCGTGGGGGACGCGGGATCGCGCAGTTCGGGATAGCGGCTCTCGAGCGCCACGAGCTCCCTGAACACCCGGTCGTACTCGGCATCGGGCACGCTCGGCGCGTCAAGAACGTAGTACTCGTGATCCCACTGCCGGATCTGGTCGGCTAGGCGCCGGGCAAGAGCCTTCTGTTCGTCAAGGGACTCCTTTTGAGAATCCTCGGACGCAAAGAGATCCAGGGTCTGCTGCATGCGGCGGTCCCTCTAGAAAAAAGTGCTTCAGATGCGGGTGAAGATGCGGCGGGCTCTCTGGGAGCCGGCCGGAACACCGCTTGCGGCCATCTGCCCATACATCTCGGAGAGCTGCCGGCAGATGAGCGCCGCAATGGGCGAGCCGACTGGCTGTCCCACGGAATCGGCCATCACGGCACCCAGCCGGCAGCAAAGATCATTGCCGACCGCAAAGAAATCGCCGAGCGGATTGGCCGCCGCAGAAGTCATCGGGATGTCGAGCGTGAGTTCCATCTCGTTGGGAAGCTGCTTGGAGGGCCAGAGCTGCATTGCGGGCACCTTGGTGCCGGCAATGCACCGCTCGTAGTGATCGCCCCGGTAGGTGAAGCCGCAGGCCGTTGCCGCCATCCGCACGGCGGACTGATCAAAGTCTTCGGGAGCCGCGATCTTGACGGAAAGGGCGTTGTCGTAATGCGTGATCACCTCGGCGATCTGCCGCGCGGCATCAAGCATCATCTGGATGTCGGGCAGCGCCGCATCGGCATTGATTTCGATCGCGACGTGGTCGGCAAGCTGCAGAAAGCCCGAGGCGGTGAGTTCATCAAGCACCCGGCCGCGGTTTGCAAGCAGCATCGTCATGTAGATCTGAGAGCAGCTCACAACGGCCTTGGCCTTGTGACTCCAGCGGCCGGTGACCGCATTCTGGTAGTCCACGCGGATCAGGTCGCGAAGGCGATTTTCATTGACGCGCCGCTCAAGCGCCTTGATTCTATCCTGGTCGAAGTTCCCCTCTCTCGGGACAAAATTCACCACGGCCTCGATGCCGGAGTCAATGTCCGGGGCACTGCGCCCCTGAGAGAGCAGAACAGCCGAGCCGCTTGCCGTGAAATCGAGTTCCTCCTGCACGGGCTGGCCGGGAAAGCGGGGCTCGCGGGAAAGCTCCTCGTCGTCATCAAAGACAAGGCCCTCGTCACTCGGCACCTCGATCCCGTCGTCCGACTCTGCGTCCTTTTCCGCCTCACTCTTGAAGGATGGCTCCTGGGGCGTCTCGGCTAGAGGATCGCCGACGCCTTCACCCAGCTTTTCCTTGAAATCGCGCGCACTGGCGTCCGAAGAATGGTTTCTCCTGGCCGACCAGACATAGCCAATCACAATGAAAACAACAATGGCTGCACCGATCCAGAGCGGCAGATTATCAACCGGCATGCGCTAATCCCTTCAATAGTTCTGCAACATAAATCTGACTGATGAATGTTACCCGTTTTAGGGAATGACGGGTTGAATTTTTGCGCTGGAAAACGCCGCTTCAGCTCGCGGCAAGCCTTGAGCCCTCGGCGACGTCCACGGCCACGACGCGGGACACGCCGGGCTCCTTCATCGTGACGCCGACAAGGCGCTTCAGGTACTCCATCGTCACGCGGTGGTGGGTGATCATCATGAACTGCGTGCTGCCGCTCATTGCGATGATCTGGCGGGCAAGTCGATCCTGATTCGCCTCGTCAAGCGGCGCGTCGACCTCGTCGAGCAGGCAGAACGGCGCGGGGTTGAGCGAGAAGATGGCAAAGACAAGGGCCGTAGCCGTGAGAGCCTGCTCGCCGCCCGAAAGGAGCTTCACGCTCGCGTTTCGCTTGCCGGGAGGCTGCGCGCGCACCTCGACCCCACAGTCGAGAATCTCCTCGCCCGTCATGGTGAGCGAGGCGGTGCCGCCGCCAAAGAGATCCTTGAACATCTGGGTGAAGTTCGAGCTCACGGTCTCGAACGTGTTCTTGAGGAGCGTTCTCGTCTCGGCGTCGATCTTGCGGATCGTCGCCTCGAGGTTTTCGATCGCCTCGTTGAGGTCCTCGACCTGGCGTGCGGTTTCCGCCATCGCCTTGCGGCTCGCCTCAAGGTTTTCAAGGGCCGCGTGGTTGACCGGTCCGAGTGCCGCAATCTCTTCGACGAGTTTTGCTACGCGATTCTTGAGCGTGCCGGCCTTCAGCTTTTCTCGCACCACGATGCGGGCGAGTTCGGTGCGATCTTCCCCACTCGCGTCAATCGCGGCCGTGAAGGTCTGGGTCTGCGTGACCCACGCCTGACGCTTCACCTGCAGGTCCGCGATCGCCTGCTGGCGCGGCATCTGGCCGTCGAGAATCGAGCGCTGCTCGCTTCTTGCGGCCTCAAGGGCGTTCTCGGCGGTGTCGCTCATCTCCTGCGCGGCGATCTCCTCGGTCTTTGTGCGGTCTCGCTCGGCGATGAAGGAGGCCAGGCCCTCGACTTGGGCGGTGGCGTTGAGCTGGGCGAGCTCTTCAGCCAGCGCCTCGCGCTCTTCGGTCATGAGAAGCGTCTCCTCTCGGGCGCTCTCGGCGCTTTTCTCGGTTTCGGCCTTGTGCTCAATGGCGTCCCGCTCCTTCACGCGAGAGAGATTCGCCTGCTCCTTCAGATCCCGGATCCGGGACTGCATGGCTTCGCTCTCGCGCTGCGCCTTCTCAAGCGACTGCTGCGCCGTGAGCTCGGCCTGCTGCAGTTCAGAAAGCGATTCGTCAAGCGAAGCGAACCGCTCCTCGGCTTCGGCCCGGTTCTTCTCGACTTCCGAAGCTCTGCGGGAGAGGCTCTCGATGTCGTTCTTGACCTTTTCGCTGCGGCTCTTGT
>DNLN01000144.1:3025-3158 GCA_003488465.1 Sutterella sp.
TCAACGCGCGAGCGAACGCGCTTCACGCTCTCGGCGGCCTCTTCGGCCGCCCCTTGCGCTTGCGTGAGCGCCGCGCCAAGCGACTCGATCTCAGCCTGACGGGAGAGGATGCCCGAGGAGACGCTTTCCTCGG
>DNLN01000151.1 GCA_003488465.1 Sutterella sp.
AAGAGCGCATACGACTGACCTTCCGAAGTCGTGATCATGCGCTTGTCGCTTGCATCGATCACGCGTCCCGAGGCATCCAGGTTCGCCTCGCAGAACTCCGCCCAGCGGAACCGGTAGTTGAAAAACGCGAGTGCCGGGCCGCTGATCCCCGCTGCAACCGCCGCGCCCAGAAGAGTACGTCTTGAAAACTGCATTGAAACGCCTTCCTACCTCAGTGTTCTCGCATAGCGATATTTCACCCAGAGCCTCATGAACCCGTACACGAGGGTGCCCAGAATGAGTGCACACAGCAGCGCGCAGAGCACGAGCAGGAGCGGCCGATCGAGCATGACCGCCCAGATTCTGTCGTACCAGGGCAGATCGCCCACGTAATACGTCTCGCCGACCACGCGGTTGGTGATGCCTGAATTGGTGATGAGGGCAAACGAGCCTTTGGCGCTCTCAAGCTTGAAGGAACTCGTCAGGCGCTCGGCAAGAAGCTGCGCGCCCTCGGCTCGGTCGGTGAGCAGCGCCACCACGCTGCGGCGCTTGGCAAACGGGGACTCAAAGCCGATGATGGCCGCCATGGGCCCGTCGCCCCGCACCTCCGTGCGCGTATTGGGCGCGGACCGTGCGTCGCCCTGCAGAGCCTTCTGGCCCGTCTCGAAGGGCTCGGTCACACGCCGCTTCATGCCGTCAAAGACGATTGCGGCGCTCTGCTCGTCCTGGGGCCTAGAAAAGCCATCCGGCAAAGCCCCGATCACGAGGATGTCCTTGCTGGATGCCGAGGCGGCGTCGACCGTGCTCTTAACCTGAACCTTGATCGATGGATATCCGGTGTTTGAGCCGAACCGCGCCATGGCATTGAGCAAAAGCCGCATGTCGGTCGGCGAAATGCTCTTTTCCGTAAGAACCAGAGTTTCTGCAAGATCTGCGAACTTCGTGAAGGGAAAGCCCATGCGGGAGTACAGGCCGACATTGGGCATCTGCGCATAGTGGTGCAGCCCCGTAAAGTCCAGCGTCGATCTCGGATCGATGTCGACATGGTTCGGGATGAGCGACACGGTGCGGCACTCCTGGGGCGTGCCGGAAGGGAACGCAACCGAGTACTCGAACATGAAGTCGAGTTTGTTGCGGTCGCGCATCACGACGGTCGGAATGGAGGTCGAAGAGAGCAGATCCCTCAGACTGTTCACAGCGGGAAGCCGCGAGATCACCGTGTTGTTCGTCGTGTTGGGATCGAGAGCGTAGCTTTGCACGAGTGCTCCGTTCACCTTGAAGCGCAGCTGCGAGAGCGCACCCTTGGCGGGCTTGCTGTAGTTGTACTTCAGGTTCATCGGAATACTCGAGCGGCTCAGAAGGAAGAGATCGGGCGGCAGCATCAGGTCCACGCTGATCGTTGCGGGCTTCAGGCCCGTTGCCGTGAACTGACCCTCGTACTTCATGAGATCCTTGAAGGTCGTCACGCGGCTCGTGTCAATCCAGTTCGGAGCGTCATAGGCCTTGCGCGGCGCGATTTCCTTGAATCCAGTGATCCGCACGGCTCGCCCGGTCAGCAGTTCGGGCGACGTGGCAAGCGCCTGCACTGCGGTGATGAGTTCATCTGAGTTCTTTCCGCCGATCACAAGCATCTTGGCGTAGGTGCTCTCGGGAGCATCGGCCATGGCGATCGTCGGTCCTTCAAATTGCGGATAGTCCCTGATGAATTCCGGGCGCGACTCGTTCGTCGCGAACACGACGTAATGACCGTCGGCGGGTGCTTCGCCGTAATGCACGGGAAAGTCGATTTCACGCCACTCGGTCTTCACTCCGGCCCAGGAGGCAAAGATCGCCGCGGCCGTGCGCATCGAGTCATCGGGCACTGCCGCAAAGACAACCGGCAGGTGCGTCTGCGAGCCAGTCACCACATCAAGGAACGGCACCGGCAGGAACGCAAGGTCATCGTTGACGCGGATCTTCTGCGTGACGAGCGTGAGTTCGCTTTCCTTGTCGACCACGAGCCAGATCGCGTCGCTCACGGGATTGACGCACACGCGCGTATCCTCGCCCACGAACTCGAAGGTGAGCCGGTTGTGATCCTTGAAGAGCTTGGCGTCAAGCTTGATTTTCGCCGATGCGTTGCGCCCGTCGGGCGTGCGGGTGAGCGCGATCGACTGCTGCAGATGGCTGTTCAGGTAGATGTTGAGCTGCGCAGTCTCCTGCAGCAGCGCGGGCGAAGGCATGTAGTGCAGATTGATCTCGGCATCGGTCACGATCTCGTCACGCCGCACGTCGAACTCGAAATGCTCCTGCCTGCGCACGCCCGAGAGCCGGATCGCCTCCCCGTACGCCGCTCCGAGCACAAAGCTCGTAAGCGGCGTAGAGCGCGCACTCGCCTCAAGCGCGAGCTGCACCGACTTGTCCTTGGTCAGAATCAGCTGCGAGTGTGCCGGCACACTCGTGCCAAGCACCGCCGCTCCGACAAGGAGCGCTCCGAGCAAACTGCAGAACTTTCTAGTCATAGTTCAAAGTCCATCAAGAAGCCGTCCGGACGCTCTTTGAAGAGATCCGGGGGATAAAACTCACAATCCATTCCAGTCCGTCGGCCACGGCCTTGTAGACAAAGCGCACATGACCGGGAGCAAACTCAATCATCGACCGATAGCCGTGGATGCCAAGCCGACACAGGGTGAAGAACCCTGCGAGCAGTCCGGGATCCTTTGTTCTCTTGGCGCGCAGCGTCCAGGTGTCCGAGCGGCAGAACGTGCATTCGGTGAACTCGCGCTCCATGTCTAGCGACATGTTCTCAATCTCAAGGCCCAGCACGCCTGCGTTGCCGACATGCCGCACGATGGCGGGGAACGCATGCAGCAGACCGTTGTAGCTGATGACGATGTTGAGGCGCTGCATGAGCGAGAAATAATCCTTCACTTCAAGGCCCTTGACACGAACACTCGCGCCGTTTTGCGAGTAGTCGGTCATCGTGGCCTTCACCTGGTGGCCGCTTGCAATATCGAGCGACACGGGCACGTTCACCATCACGCGCGGATACTTGCGGGCCTGCACCGACTCCACGGCAACCGCCATTGTCGCGCCGAGCACAATGAGGTTGTAGAGGATCCAGAGCACGTTCACCAGAATCGCTCCGTACTCGGGATTGGGAAACATCAGCATGCGGGTCGTCCCCACAAACAGGCTCCCCACCAGAAGGACGATCAGAACAACATAGGGTTTTGAGACCGACCAGTCGAGAAACTCCCGGGCGATCATGCCGCCCTTGGCGGTCACGTTGAACTTGCCCTTGTGCGGCATGATGAGCGCCACGGTCGTGGGCAGCAGGATGTACCAGGAGAGCACCGCCTCGTACACGGAGCTGAGGAACGGATATCGGTAGCCCTTCTGAATGATCTGGGTTGTCATGAGCGAGTGCATCATGTGCGGCAGCACGAAGACGAAGATCGCCGCAGCCGAGGCATAGATCACGTACTCGCCAAAGAGCATGTAGGGGAGCGGCGCGAGCAGGAAGATGATGCGCGGCAGCCCATGCAGGAAGTGGATCATGGCGTTCAGAAAGCACATTCGCTGCCCGAACGTGAGGCCTTTGCCGAGCAGCGGATTGTCAAGCCTGAAGATCTGCACCATGCCGCGAGCCCAGCGGATGCGCTGCCCGATGTGCGCCGAGAGCGTTTCGGTCGACAGTCCCGCCGCAAGCGGAATGCCAAGGAACGCCGAGGACCAGCCCTTGCGGTTGAGCCTAAGGGACGTATGAGCGTCCTCGGTCACGGTTTCAACCGCAATGCCGCCCACTTCCTCAAGCGCGCACCTGCGCATCACGGCGCAGGAACCGCAGAACATCGTGGCGTTCCAGGTGTCGTTGCCCTTCTGAATGTAGTCGTGAAAGAGCGCGTTCTCGATCGGGGCGGAATGGTCGAGCTTGAGGTTTCGCTCAAAGGGGTCGGGGGAATAGAAGTGATGCGGCGTCTGCACGAGCGCGATCTTCTTGTCGTGCACGAACCAGCCCATCGTCATTTGCAGGAAGCTTCTCGTCGGCACATGGTCGCAGTCGAAGATCGCGATGAACTCGCCATGCGTCACGGTCATGGCGTGATTGATGTTGCCCGCCTTGGCGTGATTGTGCTCCTCGCGCTTGATGTAGCCGACGCCAACCTCTTCGGCGAACCGGGCGAACTGCTCGCGGCTGCCGTCATCCAGGATGTAGACGTGAAGCTTTTCCCGGGGCCAGTCCATGCCGGACGCGCCGAACACCGTCGGACGCACGACGTCCAGGGGCTCGTTGTAGGTCGGGATGAAGATGTCCACGTGCGGCCAGAGCGAGCGGTCCTTTGGCAGCGGATAGGGTTTGCGATCGAGCACCCAGCAGACCTGAAAGTACCCGAGCGCCATCACAATGAATGCGTAGGTCTCGGCAAAGATCAGCAGCAAACTCGACACCCCGCCCACGGCCGTGTCGAAATTGAGCGTTTGCGTGTAGCGCCACCAGAGGTATCGGCTCGAAACGATGAGTGAGATCACAAAGAGCGCCATCAGCGTGAAGTGCGATTTGATTCGCTTCAGGATCAGCGCGAGCAGCCACATCGCCACAAGAAAGACCGTCTGGTTTTTGATGTCCAAGGGCTGCGTGATGCAAATCGACAGGAGCGCCACCGTTGCAACCGCAAGAAGGCCGATCACGAGAAAGCGATAGCGCACCGGCAGCATGACCCGGTCGCCGGCCACATGCGCCACGCCCTTCGTGTAGAGATTGGTCATGCGCTGCAGAGCCTCGCCAATCCACCCGAGAACTCCGTGCTCAGCGCTGTGCGCGAACAGGCGCTTCACGCCGATCGAGATCCGCTCGGCGGTGCTCGGCCCCTCCAGCCTGCTCGGGTTGTAGAAAATCAGAAACACGCTCTGCAGAAGGATCCGGATGGGATCAAGGGGCTTTAACTTCAGGAAATTGACGTGCGGGTAGTAGTAGGGAAGATCCCGCCGCACGCGCTGCCAGGCCTTGCTCTCAAAGGGAAAGAGAGCCCAGGCGAGCGTCCAGAGGATCATGGTCCAGAGAAGCATCGGCCCCGAGACATTCCTCTGAATGCCCTGAGTCAGCCGATGCTCAAAGGCTCTGAAAAAACCGCATGCCACCCGGAAAGCCAGCATCAGACCGCTCCTGCGTTGCGAGCGAACGAGTCAAGCCAGCTCACGAGATTGTTGATGCTCTCTGCGCTCTGGGCAAAGGAGAGTCCATCGACAACAGGCCTCTTCACGAGGCACGCCTCAAGAACGAACTCATCCCAGGGAATGCTCACGGGAATGAGACGCCTTGAGATCGCATCCACCTTGTTCATCACAAGCATGACGGACTTGTGCGCGGCGCTCGCAGCGTTCGTCTTGTTGAGAAGCAGCAGTTCGCTCTCGCCAAACGCATGATCGACAAGTCGCGCCAGGCACGACGCGTCGGGCTCGACAATCGTGACGGAAAGAACCTCCCTGGCGGCCCGCAGCGCCCGCGATGCAGGGCTTGAAACCGGACCGGCATCAATCACCAGGGCATCGTACTGAAGGAGTCTAGCCTGCTCGATGAGCCAGCCAAAGCACTGTGTCCAGAGCGCCGTCGTGGCGGCACGGTTCAGCCTGCCCGCAGGCAGTACATCGAGCGTTTCTGCATACCGCCAGAGCGGCAGGGCGTCAGAATTGTCTGCGGCAGCCTCAAGCCAGCCCTTGTGCACGCGCAGCGGCAGATTAAAGAGGCGATTCATCGAAGAGACGCAGGGGTGAGCATCAACGGCAAGCACTCGGCCGCTCGTCACCGTCATGCGGCAGGCGCAGGAGGCAGAGACAAAACTCGCTCCCGCCCCCTCCCTCAGGCCATGGAAACCGATGATCCTCATGCGGCGTCCTTTTTGTCCGTCTGTCTGAGGAACTCCTCGTAGACCTCCCTGATGAAGGGCTTGGTTTCGATGATCAGAGCAAAATCCTTGTCCAGACTTGCGTTGTAGTACTCAGTCTTTTCAACCTCGTACATGTCTCTGACGACACGGACATCCTGCGGAATCCGGTCTTCAGAACTTACTTCCAGCATAAGCTTCAGCTTCTCAAAAAAACGACAACAGACGACACTAACTCCGGCAGGCTCGCTCCCTGTCGGAGATTTCGGTATCTGTTTCACCTTGATTGATCGTTATCCTGAATTTTAGGGGATGCACTTAAGCCGGGCAAGTCCTTGTTATCCCTAGCAAACCGGACACCGTATACCAGCCGCGCTCAGCGAACGAAAGGAATATCATCAAGTTCAGAAAGCCACTTCTGAAGATCGCTCTTGTCCCCTGAGAGCGCCCGCAGCGCATCAAGGGGCGCAAAGAGCTCATCTCCCCCTTCGATGGTCTGAGCCGAACCGACTTGCGAGGCATCCAGGCCGAAGGCCCGGACGAGCGAACCGATCTCGGCAAAACGCACGCCGTCCTTCTGCACGACGCGCACCGCCCCGTGCGGAGCGGGGAAATCATCATCCATCTCCACAAGCGCCGGATCGTTCCTGAAGCGCAGATACGCCCAGAGCAGCGGCCAGAGGGCGAACATCACCCAGAAGGGCGCTGTGAGAATGAGCGAGAGCCAGCCCGTACCGCCCGCCGTATCCTCGAAAAGAAAAATCGAGCCGATGACGCCCCAGGCGCACCAGGCAAGCCACATCGTGCGCGCCCTGGCGCGGGAAAGCTTTTGTTTGCGTCGCGTCACTCTGAAACCTCCTTGCTCACGTGCATCCCTGATTTTTTGAGTACCCTGGCGCGCAGCTGTCCGCAGCCACCCTCGACATCCTGCGCGGCGCTCATCCGGAGCGTCGCGACGGTGCCGCGCCTTCTGAGGATCGTAATGAGATCCTCGATGTGCGCCTGCTCGGGCCGGGTGAAACTGCTCCCCGGCACGGGGTTCACGGCAATGAAGTTCACCATGGCGTAGCGCCCGGCGACAAGATCTGCGAGCCGCTCCACCTGCGCTTCATCGTCGTTGACGCCCGCAATGAGCGTCCACTCGATCTGAGCCGGGTATTTCGTCGCTTCGGCATAGTCGAGCGTGCGCTCAAGCAGCCGCTCGACCGGAATGGGGCTTGAGCGCGGCAAAAGCCTGCGCCGCAGCGCATCATCCGTCGTGTGCAGCGAGAGCGCGAGCGCAGGCTTCACCTCGCACTTTGGCAGCGCATCAAAGAGCCGCTCGTCTCCCACCGTCGACACGACAATGTCCTTGTGCGCAAGATTGAGCGTCGTCCCCATGAAGTGCACGGCCTCCAGAACGGCCGCCATGTTGTGGAGCGGCTCGCCCATGCCCATCAGCACGATCTTTTTCGTCTGCGGGCGGATCGCGCGGGCCTCGGCCACCTGCGCGAGAATCTCGGCGCTCGAGAGCTGCCGAATAAGGCCGCTTTTGCCTGTCATGCAAAAAAGGCACCCCACCGCGCAGCCAACCTGGGTCGAAACGCACAGCCCGTCACGCGGCAGCAGCACCGACTCGACAATCTGCCCGTCGGCAAGCTCCACGATGAGCTTCATCGACTGCGCCTGGCTGCTCGGCACCGTGAGCACGCGGGAGAGTCCCTCCAGACTTGCCCTGATACGGGGCAGCTCTTCGGCAAGCGCCTTGGGAAAACGGTCGCTGGCACGCTCGCTCCAAGGGCCAAGATGCATCCAGGCGCGCATCACGCGGCGGATGTGTGCGCTCTTCGCTCCAAGCGCCTCAAGCTCGGCCACGAGTTCGCTCAAGTGCGGTCCGCGCATCACTCCTCGCCTCCGAGTCCGAGTTCCTGCAGCTTGCGGGTGAGGGTATTGCGTCCGACCCCAAGCCGCTGCGCCGCCTCAACCTTGCGTCCGTGCGTGTAGGCGAGCGCCGCCTTGAACACCGTCGCTTCAAACCGATCCGTGAGCCGGCTCATCAGCCCAGGTCTGTCCTCTTCGAGCATCTCGGTGACCGTAAGGCTCAGGGCATCCGTCCAGTCGCTTCCGGGAACCTTCTGGTGAAGTGCGCCGCCCGCTGGCTCGTGCATCTCAGGCGGCAGATCGGCAACGCGAATCGTGCGCGAGGAGGCCATGACCGTAAGCCAGTTGCAGATGTTCTCAAGCTGCCGCACATTGCCCGGGAACGGATAGCGCTTCATGAATTCAAGCGCCTCCCCCGAGAGATACTTGCGTTCGGTCTTGAGGCTCGCCGCTGCCTGCGCGAGAAAATAATCCGCGAGCGACTCGATGTCCTCCGGCCGCTCGCGAAGCGCAGGGAGCCTGAGCCGAATCACATTGAGTCGGTGAAAGAGGTCCTCTCGGAAAAGCCCCTCGGCCACACGCTGCTCCAAATTCTGATTCGTGGCGGCGATCACGCGCACGTCCGAGGCGATGAGCTGTCTGCCGCCCACGCGGTAAAAGCTTCCGTCCGAGAGCACGCGCAGCAGCCTTGTCTGCAGCTCCATCGGCATGTCGCCGATCTCATCGAGAAAGAGCGTGCCGCCCTTGGCCTGCTCGAACCGCCCGATCTGCGTAGAGTTGGCGCCGGTAAACGCGCCCCGTTCGTGCCCGAAGAGCTCGCTCTCAAGGAGCTCCCGGGGGATGGCCGCCGTGTTGATCGCAACAAACGGGGCGGACTTGCGCAGGCTGTGCCGGTGCAGCGCCCGGGCAACAACCTCCTTGCCCGCGCCCGACTCTCCCGTGAGCAGCACCGTCGCGTGCGACTGCGAGAGCCTGCCGATCGCGCGGAACACCTCCTGCATGGCGCGGGACTGTCCGATGATGTCGGGACGCTGCTGATGGTCCGGGCCGGACGGCGCGTGCTGCACGGGAGCGGACTTTTCCGACTCCTCGCAGGCGCGCCTGAGAAGATCGATCGCCTGATTGATGTCAAAGGGCTTGGCAAGGTACTCATACGCGCCGCCCTGGAAGGCGCTCACAGCGCTGTCCAGATCGCTGTAGGCGGTCATGATGACAACCGGCAGCTGCGGCAGGCGCTTTTTCACGATCGCAAGGAGCTCCAGCCCCGACATGTCGTGAATGCGGATGTCGGAAAGAAGCACCGACGGGCTGTCCGTTTCCAGAGCGCCGAGCACATCGCCCGCCTGAGAGAACACCCGGCAGGGCATCTGCGCCTTGGCAAGCGCCTTTTCCAGAACCCATCGGATCGACTTGTCGTCGTCAACAATCCAAATCGGTTTCACTAGGAACTCTCCTTTCAGCCTTCGGCTCGAACAATCGGAGCGCCCAGGGGAAAGAGCACGGAAAACTCCGTCCTTCCCGGAACGCTCTGCACCTCGACCGAGCCCGCATGCTGCTCGACATACGTTTTCACGAGAGCAAGCCCAAGCCCCGTTCCATCCGCCCGTCCCGTCACGAGCGGATAAAAGATCCTCTCGCGCAACTGAGGATCAATGCCCGGCCCGTTGTCCGTCACCTTCACGCAAAGCGCCATCCGGTATCGGTTCGAGCGGATCGTGACCTGACGCGCAACGCGAGTCTTGAGGACGATCTTGCCCTCGCCCTTCCTAATCTCGCTCTTAAGCGCCTGGGCGGCATTTCGCACAATGTTCAGAAACACCTGAATGAGCTGCTCGCCGTCGCCCATGATCTCGGGAAGCGACACGTCATAGTCGCGTTGGATCGCAAGTCCCTCGCGGTACTCTGCAAGCGCAAGGCTGCGAACCCGCTCAAGCACCTCATGAATGTTGATTTCACGAATGCGCCGCTCGGTTCGGTACGGGACGAGCATTCGATCAAGAAGTCCCTGCAGCCTGTCCGATTCGTGAATGATGACGCCTGTGTACTCGCGCAGCTGCGCGTCCTCAAGCTCGAGTTCCAGAAGCTGCGCGGCACCCCGGATGCCGCCGAGCGGATTTTTGATCTCATGCGCAAGATTGCGCAGCATTCCGCGGGCTGCGCCCGAGAGGTCGGACTGGTGTTCCTCGCGGAACCGCTCAAAGGCCTGGTGGACATCGGACACTTCGACAAGGAAACGGTCGGGATCGCCGGAAAGAGACACCGTGACATGCATGCGGCGGGCGGCCCGCACGGGCGCGGCGACCTCGGCGATGAAACTGCAGGGGGCACTCTGCTCATCCTGCTGCCTGAGGACGGCGAGCCACCCTTTGAGCCCATCGACAAGCGCCGAGAGATCCGTCCCGACGAGCGCTCTCTTGGAAAAGCCGAACAGCATCTCGGAGGCGGGGTTGCAGCGCAGGATCCGGGCCTGCGCATTCACCAGCACCACCCCCGTCGTCAGCGCCCCGGCAGCAGCCCAGAACGCCTCGTCACTCGTTCTTGCGGGCTGCGGAGCGGCGTTTCGCGCCCCGCCCCGCACCGCCTGGCGAGTCACGGCTTAGCCGGCGTAGTACATCTCGTACTCGATCGGCTGCACCTGCATGCGATAGCGCTGCACCTCGGCGCGCTTGATCGCGATGTAGCCCTCGAGCATGTCCTCGGAGAAGACGCCGCCGCGGGTGAGGAACTCGTGATCGGCTTCGAGCGCGTCAAGCGCCTGCTCAAGGCTGCTTGCCACCGTCGGAATCTTGGCGTTCTCTTCGGGCGGCAGATCGTACAGATTCTTGTCTGCGGGCTCGCCCGGATGAATCTTGTTCTGGATGCCGTCAAGGCCGGCCATGAGCAGCGCGGAGAACGCAAGATAGGGATTGGCGAGCGGATCGGGGAAGCGAACCTCCACGCGGCGCGCCTTCACGCCGGGAACGTGCGGGATGCGCAGCGAAGCCGAGCGGTTGCATGCCGAGTAGGCAAGCTTCACGGGAGCCTCGAACCCGGGCACGAGGCGCTTGTAGGAGTTCGTGGTCGGATTGGTGATGGCGTTGAGCGCACGGGCGTGCTTGATGACGCCGCCGATGTAGTACAGGGCAAGGTCAGAAAGACCCGCATAGCCGTTGCCCGCAAAGAGATTCTTGCCGTCCTTCCAGATCGACTGGTTCACGTGCATGCCAGAGCCGTTGTCCCCCGGCATTGGCTTGGCCATGAAGGTTGCGGTCTTGCCATAAGCGGCGGCGACGTTCCACACGGTGTACTTGAGGATCTGGTTCCAGTCGGCGCGGGTCGTGAGCGTTGCAAAGCGCGTGCCGATCTCGCACTGGCCGGCGGCGCCGACCTCATGGTGGTGAAGCTCGGTCGGAACGCCCTGCTGCTCAAGCAGGGTCACCATCTCGGCGCGCACGTCCGCAAGGCTGTCAACCGGCGGCACCGGGAAGTAGCCGCCCTTCCAGTTGGGACGATGGCCCAGATTGCCGCCCTCATACTCGATCTTGGAGGACCAGGGCGCCTCCTCGGAGAAAATCTTGTAGAAGGAGTGCTGCGGCTCGGTCGAGAACGTGATGCCGTCGAAGATGAAGAATTCGGGCTCGGGGCCGAAGAAGGCCTGATCGCCAATGCCGGTGCTTTTCAGGTACGCCTCGGCGCGCTTTGCAATCGAGCGCGGATCCCTGCTGTATCCCTTGCCCGTATCGGGCTCAACCACGTCGCACGTGAGGATCAGCGTGTTCTGCTCACGGAACGGATCCATGTGCGCGGTCTCGGGATCGGGCATGAGAATCATGTCGGAGGCCTCAATTCCCTTCCAGCCTCTCATCGAGGAGCCGTCAAAGGGATGGCCGTCCTCGAAGGTGTCTTCCGTGCAGCGGCTCGCCGGCACTGTCACGTGGTGCTCCTTGCCGAGCGCATCGGTCAAACGATAGTCAACGAACTTGACATCGTTGTCGCGAATCATCTGTACAACATCTGCTGCTGACGTCATGTCATTCTCCTAAGTACGAATTTTTTGGGTTGTCCTGGAAGAAACCTTGCGATTCCTTCCCTCTTACCCAAACATGATGCAAAACCTGTGCCAGTCGGCAGAATCAGGCCAGCCATGGGGCTTGAGACGGATGAAAGGCGGAAATTTGTGTGATTTTAGAGCATTGCGCACCGTTTTAGTGCATCCTCGCAGGTTCGGCGAAGGCATAAAGAAAACCGCCACAACCAGTTGCTGCAGCGGCTTTCGCGAGGGAGAAACGGCTCGGACTAGGACTCGAAGAATCGCTTCATCTTGTCCAAGAAGCCCTGATTGCGGGGCGAGTGCTTGCCGGCATTCTCCTGCAGGGTTTCGTCGAACTCCTTGAGAAGCTTCTTTTGCTTTGCGGACAGATTGACCGGAGTCTCAACGTACACATGCACGTAGAGATCGCCCTTCTGACCCGTGCGCAGGTTGGGCACGCCCTTGCCGCGCAGACGCAGCACCTTGCCCGACTGCGTCCCCTCGGGGATCGTGATGCGCGTTTCGGTATCCATGGTGGGCACGGACACTTCGCCGCCCAGAGCCGCAGTCGCGAACGAGAGCGGCAGATCCTCGTGCAGGTCATCCCCGTCGCGCTCGAAGATCTCATGCTCCTTGATGATGATCTGCACGTAGAGATCGCCCGAGGGACCGCCGTTGCGCCCGGGCTCGCCCTTGCCGGAGAGCCGGATGCGCTGACCGTTTGCGATGCCGCGCGGGATGTCGATCTCGAGCGTCTTGGTGGAGCGGGTGCGGCCCGTGCCGCGGCACTCGGGGCAGGGATCGGAAATGATCTCGCCTGTACCCTGGCAGTGCGGACAGGTCTGCTGCACCTGCAGGAACCCGTTGCTCATGTTGATCGTGCCCGTGCCGCGGCAGTGCGGACAGGTCTTCTTGCCCGTACCGGGCTTGCAGCCCGTTCCGTGGCAGGTGTGGCACTCATCCCAGACCGGAACACGGATGTCGGTCTTGGCACCGTTCACAGCCTGCTCGAGCGTGATCTCGAGCGAATAGCTGACGTCGGCCCCGCGGAACACCTGCGGACCGCGGCGTCCGCCGCGCGCAGCGCCGCCGAAGATCTCCCCGAAGATGTCCGAGAAGTTCTCAAAGCCGCCCATGCCTTCGCCGAAACCGCCAAAGCCGCCGAATCCGCCGGCACCGCCCGCGGCGCTCGGATCGACGCCAGCCTTGCCGTAGCGGTCGTACGCAGCGCGCTTTTGCGGATCGGAGAGGATCGCGTAGGCCTCGCCGACCTGCTTGAACTTCTCTTCGGCTTCCTTGTTTCCGTTATTGCGATCGGGATGGTATTTCATCGCAAGGCGCCGGTACGCCTTCTTGATCTCATCCTCGCTGGCACCGCGGGAAAGCCCCAGTACCTCGTAATAATCCTGATCAGCCATCGTGACTATCCAATAAAAACAGCAACAGGGCCGTGAGCTTTTGGCAAGCTGCGCGACCCCGGAATCTCAGAGAGGCGCGGCACAAAGCCTTTGCCCCTCCGAAGCGGCCCGATTAGTGCTTGACTTCCTTGTAGTCGGCGTCAACGACATCGTCGTCGGCAGCCTTGCCGGAAGCATGCTGACCGGCGCCCGCCTGGCCCGCGGCCTGCTGCTGGGCCTGACCGGCCTCGGCGGCAGCCTTGTTGAGCTTCTCGCCGATCTTCTGGGCGGCAGCCATCAGAGCCTCGACCTTCTTGTCGATCACGGCCTTGTCCTCGCCGCGCACGGCCTCCTCGACCTCCTTGATCGCGGATTCGCAGGCGGCGCGGTCGGCGCTCTCAACCTTGTCGCCGAGATCCTTGAGGGTCTTCTGGACCTGGTTGATGGCGGCGTCGGCCTGGTTGCGGGCCTGAGCAAGCTCGAAGCGCTTCTGATCCTCGGCCTTGTTCGCCTCGGCATCACGCACCATGCGGTTGATCTCGTCCTCGGACAGACCGGAGCTCGCCTTGATGGTGATGTTGTTCTCCTTGCCCGTTGCCTTGTCCTTGGCAGCCACGTGCAGGATGCCGTTGGCGTCGATGTCGAAGGTCACCTCGATCTGAGGCAGGCCGCGCGGAGAGGGCGGAATGCCTTCGAGGTTGAACTCGCCGAGGAGCTTGTTCGAAGCGGCCATCTGGCGCTCGCCCTGGTAGACCTTGATGGTCACCGCGGGCTGGTTGTCCTCGGCGGTCGAGAACACCTGAGCGTGCTTGGTCGGAATCGTGGTGTTGCGCTTGATCATCGGCGTCATCACGCCGCCCAGGGTTTCAATGCCCAGGGTGAGCGGGGTCACGTCGAGCAGCAGCACGTCCTTGCGGTCGCCCGTCAACACGGAGCCCTGAATGGCGGCGCCGATGGCGACGGCCTCGTCCGGGTTCACGTCCTTGCGGGGTTCCTTGCCGAAGAACTCGCGAACCACTTCCTGCACGCGGGGCATGCGGCTCATGCCGCCCACGAGGATCACGTCGGAGATGTCAGAGGTGCTGGCACCGGCGTCCGACAGAGCCTTGCGGCAGGGTTCGATCGTGCGCTGAACGAGATCCTCGACGAGGCTTTCGAACTTGGCGCGGGTGATCGTGATGTTCATGTGCTTGGGACCGGTCGCGTCGGCCGTGATGTACGGCAGATTGATTTCGGTCTGTTGGCGGTTCGAGAGCTCGATCTTGGCCTTCTCGGCGGCGTCCTTCAGGCGCTGCAGAGCAAGCACGTCCTTGGACAGATCGACACCCGTATCCTTGCGGAACTCCTCGATCAGGTAGTCGACGAGCCTCTGGTCGAAGTCTTCGCCGCCAAGGAACGTATCGCCGTTCGTGGAGAGCACTTCGAACTGCTTGTCGCCGTCCACGTTGGCAATGTCGATCACGGAGATATCGAACGTGCCGCCGCCCAGGTCG